>DAOUEE010000001.1:0-16865 GCA_034430695.1 Anaerolineales bacterium
TTGCTATCTGTTGACGCATCCAGCCAGCCATTGTCAGTCCGGCTTTGTCGGCAATCATGCGGAGCGTCTCTTTCTCGATTACGTCCAGCGCAACTTTGAAACCTTCCGTCCTCAATTTTCGGTATCGCATCAGCAACATTGATAATTTCATGCTCGGATCCGCAGGATGCAGTGTTAGATTTTCTTTCATTTTCACGCCTCCAGTTTGTTCAGCAACTCATTTCTCGCTACCTTAATCTTAGTTCCGTTTTTCTTAGTATCTAAAACATGGTTCATTCTTCAATGCCCTAGCCAAGATAAAAGCTGTATATAAAGGTAGCAAAACTGTGTTGCAGAGGTATAAAACAGCAAATTTATAGTTGAATTACACCATGCAGTGTGTGCTTGCTGGCATTTTCTTGTCAAAATGGGGAGTACTAGAGTACCCCCATCTTTTCACAATTTTTGTACACTGGTGAGGAAATTTCCAGCGAGAGAGAAGCAAAATGGTCGAATCGCGACAAGCTTGGGTACAGCGCCATTTGGCGTAGATTTTACGCCATTTGACCCCCATGAAATTTTCCGTTTCGAAGGATAATTGAAGTCAAGCCAAAAGGGCTTTTCACCTAAAATCCACAGCCCTTCGGGATGTAGAAGAAGAAAAGCCCTCTATGAGGGCAAGAGCGGGCGATGGGATTCGAACCCACGAATGTCAGCTTGGAAGGCTGATGCCTTACCACTTGGCGACGCCCGCGTACGTAGGCATTCTACCCTTATATGGAAATCCGGGTCAAGTGAGTGTATCTGGCCGCAACATGCCCCGAGTTCGTCCAGAGTTACGAATGAGTTACCAGGGGCGTAATCCTCCGGTAACTTGAAGGAGTACCAACTGTCACATTCTTTCATTATCATCATGCTAGACAAGCGTACGGCGGAGAGGCGGCGGTCCGGCAAACATCGCAGGATGATCCAGGCTGCATCCAAGGCAGATGAAAATCAGGTGATACAAGTCGTAGATCACTCGAATGAGCGGAGGTTGTGGCGAGTCGAAGTGAGCGAGTATAATCGAAACGTGCAGTTAAAAGTGCTCATTGCCGACGATAATCCCAACATTATCTCGTTCATCCAACCTGCCCTCGAGCGCGAGGGCTATCGGGTAGTTACGGCAAACGACGGCCACGAAGCCCTCTACATGTGGGAGAGCGAACACCCGGACGTCATCATTCTCGACATCGAGATGCCGGAGCCCAATGGTTTGTCGGTTTGCCGCGAAATTCGCGAACGGGGAGACCAGGTTCCGATCATCTTCCTGACTGTGCGCGACAGCATCAGCGATCTGGAAATCGGTTTCGTTTTGGGCGCCAGCGATTACATGACCAAACCCTTCGACATCCGCGAACTGCTTGCGCGGGTCAAAGCGCGGCTTCCACCTCCAATTCAGATATTCGATGACTATCTGCGCATCGACACGCATCGCCGCATGGTCTCCATCCACGCAGGTGACGCCTGGAAACCGGTGGATCTGACGCCACGCGAATTCGATCTGTTACTTCATCTCAGCAACAACGCCGGTCGGCCGATCGGAAAGACATCGCTACTCGAAGCCGTATTCGATATTCCGGGAGATCGCGACATCGAAACCAAAACCCTCGAGAAACATATTTGGTCCCTGCGCCAAAAAATCGAGGTCGATCCAAAATCACCCAGATATTTATTGAACGTACGCGGCGTGGGGTACAAATTCGAAGCCGCATGATCGAGGAACGACCTTCTGGTCGAAGAACCGAGTCGAGAATCAACCGTAAAATCGATGCCTGAAGTCATTGTTTATTTTGGTCCCCTGGAATTCATCGCCATCCTCGCTGGCATCATCGTTGTATCCATCCTGATCGTCGCCGTCGTTCAGGGCAGACTCCGCTCCGCGGAACACCAGCACCTGCTCGACGGATTTCCCTATCCGGCCATTCTATTTCGCAAGTTCCGAAAACCGCGCTCGAACGGAACGGCCGGCCGATGGATCGACAACATGGAAATCAAGGCGCTCGTCAACGATGCCCAAACCCGTAAACAAAACTTCTTGCGCACCATCCCCGACGTCGAAGGGCAGTCCTATCAAGTGCGCGTAATCTGGCTGTCGAAAGGCAGCGCCCTCGTCCTTTTGGAAGACATGGGGGCAGCGCAGCGCCAGCAAGCGTTCTACCGCAATTTCATCAACAACGTCAGCCACGAACTGAAAACCCCGTTGACCGTCATCCAGGGACACGCGGCGAACATGGGAGAGACACCCCAAGATAAAGAAGGGTGGCGGACGTCGTTGCGCATCATACGCGATGAAGCGAAACGCCTGACGCAGCTCGTCGACAATCTGCTCACGCTGGCTCGACTCGAGTCTCCCTCCTTCACACTCGAAGCAAAGCCCACGAGCTTCACCGCACTGCTGGAAGAATCGATCCTGCAGATATCCGATCTCGCCGAGGAACGCCGATTGGCGATCAGCTTGAATTTGCCGCCCGGGCTGCCGAACATCAACGCCGACCGGCCGCGCCTCAAACAAGTCCTGCTCAACTTACTCGACAACGCCATCAAATACACGGAGCCCGGTGGAGAGATTTCCCTCGATCTGCGTGTGGATGAGAAGAGCGAAGAATTCATTTGCGTCGTCCAGGATAGCGGAGAAGGGATCCCCGAAGAGGACTTGCCCTACATATTCGATAAACTCTACAGAGCACAGCGCTCCAAGGGGCGCCCTGTTGAAGGGTCGGGGCTCGGGTTGTCGATCGCAAAGCAGATCATTCAAGCCCATGGTGGTGAAATCGAAGTGCAATCCAAACTCGGTCAAGGCTCGATCTTCACTTTCTCCCTGCCCTATGGAGACGCCCACGAGCCGTCCGAAACTGTAGAACCTCGAGCGTAACGACGTGATGAAAAGTAGAAACAACCTTTCCCGACATTCCAAAATCCCGCTGCTATCGTTTATTGCCATGCTCACCAGCTTCGCCTGTACGATGGGCGTCGTCTCGCGAGACATCCTGACTCTGCAGCCAACGCTTACCCAGGTCTCCCAAAGCGATACCGCCACAGCGACTGCCCCGGACCGCTCCGCCCAACCCACACCGGAGCGAACGGCGTCTCCCACTTCCACAGAAATTCCCGCGCCTACCGCGATCGGCGGCGGCTGGGGTGAGATCATCTACCATTCGGGCAACATCGGCGAGGAAGAACTGTATCGCCAGATTCTCGACGGATCTGATCCAATTGCGCTCACGCAGAATGAGGCGATGGATTTCAACCCGCGCTGGTCTCCGGACGGCATGCAGATCGTATTTGTTTCCGATCGCGACGGCGATCGCGACATCTACCGGATGGACCTGGAAGGGGATACCGTAAATCTGACGCAGAATATTTTCAACGACGACGCGCCCGCGTGGAGCCCGGACGGCGAGTCACTCGTGTTTTCCTCGGATCGGGACGGCAACCGTGAAATCTACACCATGGACGTGGATGGCACGAGTGTTCGCCGCATCACGAACCACCTGGCATACGACGTATACCCGTCATTCTCGCCCGACGGTTCCCAGATCGCGTTCTCCTCCAATCGAACCGGCGATGCGGAGATCTACATCGTCGACATACAGGGCCAGGCCATCCAGCAGCTCACCGACGGCTACGGCGAAGCGAAGTATCCCACCTGGCATCCGAACGGCGATCTGATCTACTTCGCCTCGGACGCCACTGGCAACTACGAACTGTACCAGATCAGTCTCAGCACGGCGGTTATCGAAAACATCACGAACAACCTGGCGCATGACGCTTCACCGATGGTATCGCCAGATGGTCAACTCCTGCTTTTTGTTTCCAACCGCCTCGGGAATTACGACATCTATTACCTGGAACTGGCCGACCTCTCCGTAACGCGGGTCACGTTCAACGATGTATTCGACGGCGATCCGGATTGGAGATGACCTTTCCGGTTGACCGTGCGTTTGGCAATCGAAAAGCACCAAACCGAAATGCGGTTTGGTGCCGTTCGTATTATTGGGCAAATCCATGTATGGACTCACACTGCCCCTGCACGATCGAGGCGGCAGGGCCAGATTTCCGAGAGAACGGAACCTCTTCTAGAACAAAGGCAAGCCCAAGTCTTCTTTATCTTTTCCTGACCCGGTACCGCACGTCAGGATGCCGCCGCCGCCGTTTCCCCGATATTGAATCTGTCCGTACACCTCGAAATCCCCATCGATCGCTGTGGGACGACCACACGCAACCTTCTTTTTCGATTTCAGCATATCGACGAGCTGTTGGCGATCGAAAAGAAGGACGTCGCTCCATACAAACCCTTTGCGCTTGTAACCACGCGCGCATTGCAATCGAGGCTTGCCTTCCCCGTATCGGACGGCTTCTAAAAGAACGTCGAGTTTACGAATCTTTTTTGAAACTCGTCTGCCGCGCACCGAAACCTCCTCGCAATATGGTGTTATAACAAGCAAGTCGGGGTGGGCGGACTTGAACCGCCGACCCCCGCGTCCCAAACGCGGTGCGCTACCGTGCTGCGCTACACCCCGGCTAGAAAAGAGTATACTGGTCGATTTCGTCAAGGTCAAGGAGTGAGAGTATCATGCGACCGATTTTATTCGACGAAGCACAAGAAGGCATTGCCGTTCTCACGATCAACCGCCCGGAAGTCCGTAACGCACTCAATTGGGAAGCGATGGAAGCTTTCGCAGAAGCCGTCGAAACTGCCCACAAGAAGAAGGATCTGCGCGCACTCATCATTACGGGAAAAGATATCGCCTTCTGTGCAGGGGGTGACCTTTACGAGCTGCACGGTTATCCCAGCCGGCACGATGGCCTGCGTTTGGCCGATGCGATGGGCGTTACCCTCGAGCGGCTCGGCGATCTGCCGTGTCCCACGATTGCAGCCGTCGAGGGCGCTGCGTTGGGTGGAGGTGGTGAAGTCGCCATTGCCTGCGATTTGCGCGTCATGGCGGAGAGCGCGTTTCTCGGGCTGATGCACATCCGATTGGCCATCTGCCCGGCGTGGGGCGGCGGCCAGCGCCTGCTGCGACTCGTCGGCTACGCGCGCGCTTTTGAATGGCTCACCGGCGGAAAAATCCTCACCGCTACCGAGGCCTATCAAACGGGCGTAGCCAACCGCATCGCGCCGGATGGCGAGGCCCTGCAAGATGCTTTGGAGCTGGTCCAAGATATCGTCAAGCACGATGCGGATGCCGTGCGGAAGATCAAACAATTCCTCCGCGCCGGCATTACCTGTCCGGGGGAAGAAGCTGCACGAGTCGAACGGGAGAACTTCGCCGACTTGTGGGCCGCGCCGGCCCATCTCGAGGCTTCCAGCCGCTTCGTGGCAAAAAAGAAGGGCAACCGCCAACCGAAGCGTGCGTAGGCCCTTCATCCCCGGGGACGGCGGAAACCGCATTGGCCACGTCGTTTCCAGGCGAAAATAGCAGAAAAAGAAAGTGGCTTGATTCCCAGCAAACATCGCTGGGAGGCTCCAGCCACTTTGTGTTTGAAGCGAAAAGCTGATACGGCCGGCTAATTCAGCTGTCGTACAACCAGTACGACCTTTCCCTGAACCTCGAGTGTCTCCGGGTTGTCGATATATATCGGTTCCATCGTTGGGTTGGCGGGCTGCAGGCGAACGCGGCTGCCGTCCCGATAGATGTGCTTCAAGGTTGTCTCCTCACGATCCTTCAGCCAGACCGCGACCATGTCTCCGTCGTGCCACTCGGGTTCCTGCTTCATCACCACCACGTCGCCGTCGCCGACCATGGCGTCGATCATCGAATCGCCGCGCACTTCCAGGGCGAAGAGATTCTCCGTGGAACTGAGTAAATCGTGCGTGATTTCAATCGCCTCATCCGCACCGAACATCGCCGAATCCGTTCCTGGAAGTGGAACGGGCTCGCTGGCGAAGATGCGTCCCACCATTGGAATGCGCACGGTTTCAACAAAGTTGTCCACGACGTTCGAGACCTTGCCCAGCAGGCGGATGCCGCGCGAGACGTTCTGATCCCGGTACAAATATCCGCCCTCGACCAGTCGGTTGAGATTGTAATTCACAACGGACGTCGAAGTGATGTCCACCGCTTCACCGATCTCCCGAATGGAGGGCGGGTAGCCGTTCTCGAGCATGAACTCATTGATAAACTCCAACATCCGGCGTTGACGGTCAGAAAGTTTCCCTTTCACCATCGATGCCTCCTTTGGTTGCTGATAAAGCCGGTTTCAGCGACTCTATAATCGCACACCTGTTCGTATTGTATCGGAACATACGTTCTATGTCAAGCGCTGCTTTGTTCGCAAGGGGAAGCGCTAAATGAAGCGCCGGGGATCAAGTGAGAGACTTTTCGCGGAAAGCCTGAGGGGACATTCCCGAGATCTTGCTGAAGACACGGTTGAAATAGGCCTGGTCCTTGAAGCCCACCTTCCGAGCGATGTGCCCCACCGGCTGGTCGGTGCTCATCAGTAAATGCTTCGAGCGCAGGACGCGGTAGCGATTGAGATAATCCCAGGGTGAGATGTTCAGCATGCTCCGCCTTGCGCCACCGGGTTTTCAGCGATTTACCCAGGCGGCGGCGAAGCAAACGTTGCCGTGTCGCTGGCCAACTATGGTGAAGAAGTCGAGTACGTCACACGCCTTCCCAACAACGATCTGGGCGAGGCCTGCCTGATGCGTTTGTGCAGTTTCGGGATCCGTACGCAGAACATCGCCCGCGGCGGCGAGCGTGGCCGATCTGAACGATGTCGTCAGCGATATCGTGAAAACTTTGGGACGCATCGATATCCTCGTCAACAACGCCGGCACGATCCGCCGCACACCCGCGGTTGCTTTTACGGAAGAAGACTGGGACGACGTGCTGCAGATCAATTTAAAAGCAGCCTTCTTCCTGAGCCAGTCTGCCGCCCGGGCGACGATGTCGCAGGGCGGCGGCAAGATCATCAACATCGCTTCCATGCTTTCGTTTCAGGGCGGCATTACTGTACCTTCCTACACCGCATCCAAGAGCGCGCTGGCCGGTGTGACCCGCGCATTGGCCAACGAATGGGCGCAGCACAAGATCAACGTCAACGCCATCGCACCCGGCTACATGGCCACCGATAACACCGCCGCCTTGCGAGCCGATCCGGATCGGTCGAAATCCATTCTTTCCCGCATCCCGGCCGGTCGTTGGGGTACACCCAACGATCTCCAGGGTGTGGTTGTCTTTCTGGCTTCCGCCGCATCCGATTACATGCACGGCGCAATCGTTACCGTGAATGGCGGCTGGTTGACGCGTTGAAGTTATTGGATAGAATTCTTTGCGCGGCGAGTTGAAGAGTTCGATTTCAAGCAGATAAAGAGGTTCACGGCTATGGAATATCGAAATTTGGGTCGCTCCGGGGTGCTCGTCTCTCCGCTCTGTTTGGGAACGATGAACTTCGGAGGAGCAACCGACGAAAAAGAGTCGTTTGCCATCATGCGCAAAGCGGTCGACGGTGGAATCAATTTTTTCGACACGGCAAACGTATACAATCAGAGCGAGAGCGAGCGGATCACGGGTAAATTCATCAAGAAGAACCATCTGCGCCAGCAGGTAGTGCTGGCTACGAAGGTATACGGACGCATGGGAAACCTGCCCAACGAAGGCGGTTCGACACGCTACCACATCATCCAGGCCTGCGAAGAATCGCTGCAGCGCCTGCAAACGGATCACATCGACCTTTACCAGCTCCACCGCCCTCCCATGACGCATCCCCAAGACGAAACGCTGCGCGCCTTCGACGATCTCATTCACAGCGGCAAGGTCCGCTACATCGGCTGTTCCACCCATCCCGCCTGGATGGTAATGGAAGCCTTGTGCCTCAGTGAACGCTACGGGCTGAATCGCTACATCAGTGAACAACCACCGTATAATCTTTTAGATCGCCGCATCGAAAACGAACTCATCCCGCTGTGCCAGAAATACGACCTGGCGATCATTCCCTGGTCACCGCTGGCAATGGGGGTGTTGGCCGGCCGTTACACTCGAGCAGGCGAATACCCCGAAGGGTCACGTGCCCGGCGCTGGGATGAAGACATGAGTGCCGCACGCATCACCCCGCGCGGCATCGAGGTGGGCAATGCGCTGGCTGGATTGGCGCGAGAGCGTGGACTGACTGCATCCCAATTGGCCCTGCTTTGGACGAAAGACCAGCCCGGCATCACCGCGCCGATCATCGGCCCGCGTACGCTGGCCCATCTGGAAGACGCACTCGGCATCCTGGATAAAACGCTAGACGACGCCGATCGCCCACTGTTCGATGAACTCGTGCATCCTGGCACTGCTGTGGCGGATTTTCACAATTCGAACGATTGGATGAAGGCGCGCCTGATTGGATGACGAATGTTGCGCTCGACCCGAATCGATATTTCGGACTTCATCCAGCAGCGCACGACGCGGCGTGCTTCTGACGAGGGGTAGATGGAGTCGGTAGTACGGCAAATCACCGGCATGCGTATCACCGGCGAAGTAATAGATGAAACGGCGATCGACTTAACAAAGCGGGCATGTCAATTCTATAATACGCCAGGCCGCAGGAAATCGACGCCATAATAAGGAATGCAACGATGATTTCTCCACTTGATCTCCAACCCTCCTTTGGTTTCGGAGACCGACTAGGACTCGCCACGCCGGGTCATATCGCCGCAGTGCGCGGCACGAAGTTTGCCCCGATCTTCGCCCAACAGTCCGTGCGCGAGAACGCCCGCACGGGCCGTACCCCACAACAAGTCATGGACGACGCCAGACGCGCCGTCGAAGATGTAGGATGGGACGCGCCCTGGGGTGCCGACGCCGATCACCTGAAAACTATCGACGACATCCCACCCTTCGTTGAGGCGGGATACACCTTCTTCACCGTCGATCCCGGCGAGTACGTAGACAACGCCGCCGACAGCGATCCCCTCGACGCTTTACGAGGGAAGACCGCCGCATTCGACTGGGACGAGTTGTCAGCGTTGTATCTGCGCGACGACGATGAACAGATCTGGGGCCGCTTCGAAACAGAGACGCTGCTGCGCGCCGCCGCGAAATACGGCAAAGCCATCCAACATGCGGCCGGTATGTTCGGGCGCTTATCCGAGATGAAAGACGGATTCGATTTCGAGGTCTCTGTCGATGAAACCGATTCGCCCACCACGCCGTTGGAGCATTTCTTCATCGCCAACGAACTGGCCCGCCGAGGCGTGAAATTCACTTCGCTCGCACCGCGTTTCATCGGACGATTCGAAAAAGGCGTGGATTACATCGGCGATTTACAGGTTTTGGACGCCGAACTCGCCAGGCACGCCGCGGTGACGGCGCACTTTGGGACGTACAAGCTGAGCCTGCATTCGGGTTCGGATAAATTCAGCGTCTATCCGTTGATCGCCAAACATTGGGGGGACCGCATCCACGTGAAAACCGCCGGCACGAGCTATCTCGAGGCGCTGCGCGTCCTGGCGAAGTACGAACCCGATCTGTTCGAAAGGATTTATGCGTTAGGGCGCGAACGATACGACAGCGACAGGAAAACGTATCACGTATCTGCGCAGCTGGATCTCCTGCCAGAAACGAGCGACCTTCCAGCGTTGTTGGACGATTTCCACGCCAGAGAAGTGCTGCACGTGACGTACGGCTCGGCGCTGGCGCAGTTTGGAAAGGAAATCAAGGCCGCGCTCGTTAAACATGACGATGCCTACTACGACGATTTACAGGCACATTTCGACAAACATCTCAATCTACTCGAGGTAGAAAAATGAACCTGGAAGAACTCACGACGTTTTACGATTTTTCCGGCCGCACAGTGGTGGTCACGGGCGGGGCGGGCGTGCTGGGCAGCGAGATCGCCAGCGCCTTGCTGGGCTGCAGCGCCAACGTCGTCTTGCTTGACCTGAACCAGGAACTGGCGCGTGAAACCATCGACAGCTTTCCCGAAGCGATCAGGCAGCGTGCGGCGCGCGTCTTCGGTAACGTACTTGAAATCGAGACCCTGCACCAGGCGAATGAAACCGTTCAAAACCGCTTCGGTGCAGTCGATATTCTCATCAACGCGGCCGGCGGCAACCACCCATCAGCCACAACCACGCCCGACCTGTCTTTCTTCGACCTGCCGCTCGATGCGCTGCGGCACGTCGGCGACCTGAATCTGTTGGGCACGATTCTGCCCTGCCAGGTTTTCGGACGCGGCATGGCAGACCGCGGCGAAGGCGCGATCCTCAACATCTCGTCGATGAACGCCTTTCGCCCACTCACGCGTATCCCGGCATATTCGGCGGCGAAAGCGGCGATCAACAATTTCACTCAATGGCTTGCCGTCCACATGGCGCAGAATTATTCAACGCACATTCGCGTCAACGCCATTGCCCCCGGATTCTTTCTCACCGAACAGAATCGCTTCCTGCTCACGGATGAGGAAAGCGGTGATCCAACCCCGCGCGGCCAGGTGATCCTGGCGCACACGCCGATGAAGCGCTACGGTGTGCCCGAAGATCTGCTTGGCGCGGTGCTGTGGCTGCTCTCGCCCGCCTCCGCATTCGTAACCGGTACGGTGATCCCCATCGATGGCGGATTCTCGGCGTACAGCGGCGTCTGATAAAGGTAATTATCTGATACAGTTATTTATAACGAATGAAGGCATACGGGATGACAATCCATGCAATCGCCCCGGCCGGTCGACGGCTATCGGATGTTGAGGTACGCAACACGCTCGCGAGCGCGCTCGAAGGCCAATTCGCAGGCCAACGCCTGCTCGTCTTGATCCCCGACCACACGCGCAGCTTGCCGCTGCCGTTTCTGTTCCGTACCCTCGTTGAGCTGCTGCACGATACAAAAAGACTCGACTTCATGGTTGCGTTGGGGACGCATCCAGCGCTGCGGGAAGCGAGCCTCCAGCGCCTGGTAGGCATCGACGCCGATGAACGGACGACGACCTTCAAGCACGTCGGCTTGCTGAATCATGCCTGGGATGACCCTGCGGCGTTGACCTCCCTGGGTGTAATGAACCGCGTGGAGATCGAGCAGCTTGCAGGCGCACACTGGCATCCTTCCCTCCCCGATGAAGTCGAGATCCGCATCAACAAGGCGGTCCTGGACTACGATCACATTCTCATCCTGGGGCCGACGTTTCCTCACGAGGTGGTGGGTTTTTCGGGCGGAGAAAAGTATCTCTTTCCCGGCATCTCCGGCGCGGAGATGATCAACGCCACACACTGGCTCGGCGCGCTGGCAGGCGTGGCGGGGACGATCGGGATCAAAGAGACACCCGTGCGGTCGATGATCCACGCTGCTGCGAGCCGGCTGCAAACGCCTCGCTCCCTCGTGGCCCTGGTGGTGGAAAGTGAGGGTCTGGGGGGCTTGTTCGTCGGTGATCCGATTTCCGCCTGGAACGAAGCGGCGGACCTGTCCGCAAAGCGCCACATCCGCCGCTATGACAAACCGTTCCGCAAGGTCCTCTCGTGTGCCCCGGCCATGTACGACGAGCTGTGGACGGCGGCGAAAGCGATGTACAAACTCGAGCCCGTCGTTGCAATGGGCGGCGAAGTCGTCATCTACGCGCCGGATTTGGAGGTGGTCAGCCACGTGCACGGCAGGTATATCTACGAAATCGGCTATCACATCCTGCCCTATTTCTTGAACGATTGGGAGCGCTTCAAGAACATCCCCCTCGGTGTGCTGGCGCACAGCACGCATCTGCGCGGTGCGGGCGTGATGGAAGACGGCGTCGAAAAACCGAACGTTCACATCAAGCTGGCCAGTAAAATCCCGGCACAGGACTGCGCACGGCTCAATCTGGGTTACCTCGACCCCGCTGTGGTAAATCCGGACGAATGGAAGAACCGCGAAGACGAAGGCATCCTCTACGTGCCAAAGGCGGGGGAAATTCTGTACCGGCTGAAGTCATCATAACCAAAGTACGCGCATTTCTTGCCACACAGGGCAAGGGTCTGGCCCTGATATTTACCTTGCTGGTTGGGGTGTTCGTACCCCAGGCTCATTCCCTGACCTTTCTCATTCGATATCTCTTGATGGCCATGCTTTTCTTCGCCTTTCTGGGCATCGACTTCGATCTTGGGTCGTTTCCCAAAAATGTGATCTGGATCCTGTTCCTGAACCTGGCCATCACATTTGGGGGATATGCCGTGCTGGCGCCACACAACACCAACCTCGCTCTGGCCGCATTCATGACCGCCGCCGCACCGACGGCCATTACCGCACCCGTCATCACCGCATTCGTTCAGCGTAAAGTGGAATACGTCGTAGCTTCCGTCATTTTGACCAATCTGGCCAGCGCGTTCGTCATTCCCACTGTCTTGCCGGCCCTGCTCGGTTCAGGAATCCGAATTTCAGTAGACCCGGTGCTGCGGCCGGTGTTGATCGTTATGCTCGTGCCGTCGATCCTCGCGCGTCTCACTTCCAGGTTGTCCACAGGTGCGCAACATCGCATCCGCGGGTGCAAAGGGATATCGTTTCCACTCTGGATTGCCAATCTGTTTATCATCAGCGCAAATGCGTCAAATTATCTGCGCAGCAGCAGCACGGATTCCATACCTGCGTTGGCCGCCATCGCCCTGATTTCGCTCCTGCTTTGCCTGATCAATTTCAGCGCGGGTTTTTTTACTCGGAGGCCGCAAGTTCTGGCAGGAAGCCGGGCAATCTTTGGGGCACAAGAATCTTTCGTTCGTCATCTGGATCGCGCTGGCCTTCATCAATCCACTGGTTGCCCTGGGCCCAACGTTCTACCTCCTGTATCACCATTTGTACAACGCCTGGCTCATACAAAATTTCGAACGCGCGCGGATCAGCAATCCGCGGCGAGATCCCCTTTAGATTCGAGCCCGAGTTTGCTAGATTTCGTCGGAGTCCAATCAAATTCAATCGGTGCTCGCTGGCAGCCACTCCGGGAACACGATCGCCAGGCAGCAAGCACAGATCAAACGCAGCCCGAATACTGAAGTCGGACGAACGATACAGCTCCGATCCCAGCAGATTGAACCAAACTCATGCCGGAATAGTGAACAACGACACCAAATTCGACGAATCGTTTTACCCGCGCCATAGCTCGTTGTACAATGGGTCATCCTCATTCGTTTCACGCACAAGGAAGTGCAGATGGAACAACTCAAAAAGCGCATCCTGGCTGATGGAAAAAATCTCGGAAACGGGATCCTCAAAGTGGACAGCTTCATCAACCATCAGGTCGATCCGGTATTGATGGACGCTTGCGGGAAAGAGCTGGCAGGACGATTCGCCGGGGTTCAAGCCACGAAAATACTCACGGCTGAAATTTCCGGCATCGCACCGGCCGTGATGACCGGGCTGCACATGAATATCCCCGTCGTGTACGCGCGCAAGTCCAAACCAGTGACCATGCCCGATCAAATTTTCCTGACGCTCACCGCATCCCACACCAAAGGCCACATCGTAGAATTGATCGTCTCGCCGGAATACTTAAATGCCAAGGAGAGAATATTGATCATCGATGATTTCCTGGCGACGGGGCAAACGATCATGGGCCTCGTGCGGCTGACCCAGGCCGCAGGGGCAGCGGTCGTGGGGATTGGAGCCGTGATCGAGAAACGCTTCGAAGGTGGTCGCGACGTATTTTCCAGCCTCGGCATCCCCATCGAAGCACTCGCTGTGGTTGCCGAAATGCAAGACGACAAAATCATCTTCGAAGACTGAACGAAATGGACACCATCGCCGTTCTCGACTTCGGATCCCAATATTCGCAGCTGATCGCTCGTCGTGTACGCGAGATTAACGTCTACTGCGAATTGTTCCCCTACAACACAACTCCCGCAGAAGTGCTCGATACCCAGCCCAGAGGGTTCGTTCTTTCCGGCGGACCGGCGTCGATATACGAAAAAGGCGCTCCTCAAATCCCCGGCTACGTTCTCGAAAGCGGCCTTCCCATTCTCGGTATCTGTTACGGCATGCACGCGCTGACGCATACCCTGGGCGGCCGCGTTTCAGCATCGAGCGAACGCGAATACGGACACGCCATGATCGACGTCGTTACCCCAAACCCGCTGCTGGGATCGCATACGCAGAGAGTCTGGATGTCACACGGGGACCGCACCGAAACGCCGCCTCCAGGCTTCGAAATCCTGGCGAGTTCGGATAATTCTCCCGTCGCCGCGATCGGGGATACGAAAGCAAAACGCTACGGATTGCAGTTCCATCCGGAGGTCCGTCACACGCCGAACGGGGTGGAAATCATCCGAGCCTTCGTGATCGACGTCTGCGGCTGCGAACCGCAATGGACGCCAGCCTCGATCATCGAAAGCGCCATCGAAGACATCCGCTCACGGATTGGAACGGCGAGGGCCATCGCCGGCGTAAGTGGCGGCGTCGATTCCTCCGTGGCCGCCGCGCTCGTCCATCGTGCCGTCGGGGATCAACTCACCTGCATTTTTGTGAACAACGGATTGATGCGCCTCGGTGAGCCGGAAACCGTGGTGGATACCTTCGAGGAGCAGCTCGGCGCCCGGCTGATCGCCATCGACGCCACCGAACTCTTTCTGGATGCCCTGGACGGCGTAACCGAACCCGAAGAGAAGCGGCGCGTGATCGGCGAGAAATTCATCCGCGTTTTCGAAGAACAAGCCGAGAAAGTCGCCGGGGACGTGCGCTTCCTGGTTCAAGGCACGATTTATCCCGACGTGGTCGAATCCAGCGCGCCGGATCGCCGCGTCGCCGCACGCATCAAAACCCACCACAACGTCGGCGGTTTACCGCCTGACCTGGATTTCGAGCTCATCGAACCGCTGCGCTACCTGTTCAAGGACGAAGTGCGCGCTGTTGGACTCGAATTGGGCCTTCCCGAATCGATCGTCTGGCGCCAGCCCTTTCCCGGTCCCGGCCTGGGGGTTCGCTGCCTCGGCCCATTGACCATGGAGCGGCTGGACAAACTGCGCGCTGCAGACCACATCGTCACCCAAGAGCTGCATCAGGCGGGTATGCTGCGGGATGAGACTGCGCAGGCGTTCGCCGTGTTGCTGCCGATTCGATCCGTCGGGGTGATGGGAGATCAACGTACGTACGCCGAGACCATCGTGGTGCGCGCCGTCACGACGGACGATTTCATGACGGCGGATTGGGCACGGCTTCCGCATGACATGCTGGCGCGCATCAGCAACCGTATCGTCAATGAGGTCGCCGGCGTAAACCGTGTGGTCTACGATATCTCCTCCAAGCCTCCGGCAACGATCGAGTGGGAATAAAGCCAAGAGCTAAGCCCACTTTTCTCACAGCGAACCAAGCAAGCGCACCTCGACGAGATCCGATTCCCACTTTTTGATTCCGCACACCAAAACGGACGGCGCCGTTAAAATGACCTTCCCGCTTATGGGGGGTAAGCGGGAAGGTCTGCCAGAGGGAGGCTCTTAACACTACCGACGAAACACTACCGACACATTCTCATAAGCTGTTGAAACGACACATCAACCAAACGATATACCGATAACCGCGATACCTACAGAAGCGTGCCGACTGCTCGAACCAGCAGCCAGACCTCTACCACCAAGACTGTCAGAAAACCACTGACGAAAACGAAACGGATCATGCGCTCATTCGTGTTCATGATGGTTCTCTCCACAATCCCGGTCATACCCTCGAAAATCGTCCGACTCTGATTACTTGCACGAGCTTTCGAACGCTTCCTTCAACAGCATCATACAACCTGAGTGCCTGCTTGCGCGCGGTTTGTAAGCCGATTGCAAACTGCCTGTTCCCGACCCAAAGTGACATGCTACAATGGTCACATGCCCAAGCCGGCCGCAATACGACGGAAGTGCGTTCCGTTTCTCATCTTCCTTTTCATGTTGCCGTTCTCCCTGACGCATGCGCAGCAGAACGTGACCGTGCGCGTCTCCCGGCCGATCACGGACGACTTCCCCCGGATAACGCTCTACCTCTCGGTCACCGATGGCGCCGGGGAGCATATCTCGGGGCTTTCGGCGTCGAACTTCAGTGTATTTGAAAATGACGCGCTTCAGTTGGATCACACCATAACCGAGGAGCAAGTCGGGACGCGTCAGGTTTTCGTGATCAACACGACGGCGGACATGAAGGTGCGTGATTCCCTCGGACGTTCCCGTTTCGAATTGGCCAGGCAGGCGCTGCTGTCCTGGTGGCGGACGCCGGCAGCGAGCGTGATCGACGTTGACGATCTGCGCTTGGTCACGGCCGAGGGAATTCTGCTGTCACACACGCGCTCGACGGCCGACCTCGCAGCCACGCTGGACGAATTCACGCCGACCTATGACGAGAACAGAAGCGGTTACGACACTTTACTGCGCGCCCTCGACGTCGTCCTGGAGACGCCCTCCCATCCGGGTATGCCGACGCACGTCGTCTTCCTGACGCCGTTGATGCGCATTCCACAGGACGTCTCGATTTCCAACATCATCACTCGAGCTCGCATGTCGGGCATCGTCATCCATCCCGTCCTGTTCGGGCAAGCAGAGAATATGGAGCAGCCCGAAGCAGAACCTCTGCGTCAACTGGCAGAAGCAACCGGCGGCCAATTCCTCTTGTTCGATCCAAATCAGGGACTCTCCGAACTCGCAGAAAAAATCCTGGCACAGCGCGCGGAATACAAATTGACCTACCCTTCCAACGTCATATCCTCCGGCAGTCATCTGGTCCAAATTCGCCTCACCGATGCCGATCTCGAAGTCTATTCCGAGATTCAGACGTTCGAGATCAACGTGATGCCCCCGGACGTGGCGTTCATCCAGCCTCCGGATCAAATTACCCGAGAGACCGACGAAGCCGGCCTGACCATGGAGGAACTGCCGCCGACTTCCCGAACGCTGCAACTGCTGATCACATTTCCGGACGGCCATCCCAGGACGTTGAGACAAA
>DAOUEE010000002.1:0-4242 GCA_034430695.1 Anaerolineales bacterium
TTGGAACGCCGCACTCAGGGCGCTAGAGATCATAGGTAAACCTGCAGTTGAGTATCTCACACCCTTGTTTGGCGGGGAGCGCAGTGGTGAAGTCATCACCTTGTTGGAGAAGATCGGTGACCCAAGCGCTGTCGGACCTCTCCTCGATTTTCTGGACGCAGATGAGGGCTACGCGAACATGATTTGCCTCGCCCTGGGTAAATTGGGAGACTCCCGGGCGGTGGAGCCGATCATCGCTGTACTCGAGAACAGCACCGATTTTCGTGGAAGAAGTGCTGCCGCACGTGCCCTGGGTCAATTGGGAGACCCGCGTGCGATCGAGCCGCTCATCTCTGCTCTCCGAGATGAGCACCAACTTGTGCGCAGCAGAGCTGCGGATGCGTTGGGAAGAGTGGGGAAAGATGCTGTAATACCGCTTCTAAGTGCGCTGGAGGATGAGAATCAGGAGGTTCGCAGCAGTGCGGCGGATGCGTTGGCCATCACCGGCGATGCGCGGGCAGTGGAACCGGTGATAGCGATATTCGGCGCCGAGGAGACGCTGACGCGTACCTTACGGAACGGAAACGCCGGATTCGCCAGGCTGCTTATCGATAGCGGAGCAGAAACCGAGTGGTCCAAATTACTCATGGAAGAAGCTGTTCTTGATCATGCCTCCAGCGTCGAATTGCTTCTCGAACATGGGGTCGATGCGAATGCAGTGAACGAACGAACGAACGGGTTTGAATGCATTGCATAACGCCGTACAAAAAAGCTGCTATGAAACCGTCAGGATGCTGGTTGAAAAAGGTGCAGATGTAAATGCGAGGCAGCAGGATGTTGTCGGTCCGGACAAAATCCGCATTCAGAAGATGAACAATGCCAATGCAGCGCTGTCTGACGCAGCGGCTGAATCGATAAGAATGGTACAGCTCCTGATCGAACTGGGTGCCGATGTCGATGTGCAGAGTACCGGCGGATATACGCCATTGATGGTGGCCGCGGGTCGCGGAAAAACTGACATCGTGAAGGAGCTGCTCGAAGCGGGCGCAAATGTGAATATAAAGTCTAAGAACGGCGAGACAGCCTTGGGCATCGCCAGGAAAAAAGGGTACTCCGAAACGGCAGCTGCGATTAAAGAACATGCTGTGTAATCCCTGAATTTGGTCATTTCTAATACGGCATTATTTTCTGTTGGTGTTGTAAAAGGATAACGCAGCACGCTGCCATGTGATTTCGATAAGTTCAATATTATACTGGCCGTTCTCGTGAAAGATCTTTTCACGAGAACGGCGCAGTTTTCGACAAACTCGTTGGGGCGGTGAGCGAGATTCAGGTTCAGGCAACCAGGTGGCGGGATCTACGCACAAGATTACTGGTGACGCCGTGACTCCCACAGCCCCAGTGCCAACCAGACGGCGATACCCACGATGCCGGCGTAACCTCCGACGAGCGGATCAACGGAAGGGAAGATCAGCGTCCAGATCCCGAGCTTCTGGCTGTTGAACAGGCCATGCACCCAGCCGGCGAGGATCGTACTTCGACGCCGCAGGGTCAATTCGTTGAGATAGATTCCGAAGGCAGTCGTCAGGGCCATGAAGGCCAGTATGCCCAGGACGGGTTGGCCGGGATAGGTAAAACCGATGGCGATGAGCGGCAGATGCCACAACCCCCAAATGACACCCAGCAGCAGGTAGGCCTTCGGTTTGCCCAGCGTGAGCAGCTTGGGCAGCAGGAAGCCGCGTCAGCCGATTTCTTCCCCCAAGCCGAACAGGGCGTTGATGAACGGCGCTGTCACGAACGTGGCGGCGAACAGGCCCAAGAGGATGTATGCAGCCGGCGGCGTCGGGGGAAGCGCGGTCCCTGCAGTTTCGCGTATCGCCGCCAGAAATTGGGTCAACTGCCAATCCGGCTTTCCCAAGCCGAACAGCCAGGTCAGGGCGTAGATGATGGCGAAGCAGAGCGGCACGAGCAGGGCAGTGTGTAAGTAGGGCTTCCAGGAGCCAAAACGCAGATTTAAAATCGCCGGTCCCTCTCGTGTGACGAATTTGATCGTCAGCCACGTCGCCAGCGCAGGCACCCACATGACCGCCGCGATCATCAACTGGCCGTAATAGGCCGGCAGGCGGGTGATGCGGAACCCGCTGGCGATCAACACCCCTTCAACGGCGTAGGTGATCGTGAAGGTGACGGCGATGTACGAAAGAATGCCTTTTCGGTCGAGCCTGGTCATGTTCATCCCTGGTCCTTTACGCTGACGGGCTCTCGAGCGGGTTTTCACCCGTGCGCGAAAGCCATCGGGCGCCGAAATAAGCTACCAGCAGCAGAGCGAAGGCGCCGCGCAGAACGGTGCCGTAATACATCTTGCCCCACCAGGCGGATTCGAGATTCTTGAATTTATAGATTGCGCTGAGCAGGCCGGTATTCAGCAGGGCGTGATAGAGGTAGCAGACGAAGATGCTGCCGCCCGTATTGTTGTAAAGCCATGTCATGACGATCGAAATAAAGACGGCGTTGAGTACGAATACGGCGAACAGTGTGAGGTTCAATTCGACCGGGAAATTGGCGCCGGGCACCAGGCTGATCGGCAGGTGCCAGACACCCCAAATCAGGCCGATGATCACGCTGGCGTTCAGCGCGCTGCGGGTCTCCTGCAGGCGCGGCAAGGCAAAGCCGCGCCAGCCGGTTTCCTCTGCGATCGCGCCGCCGATCAAGGCTGCCCGCAGGAAGGTCGGCAGAAAACCGGCCCAGTTGCCCCAGTCTATTTGCGGTGTGGCGTTCGACTGCCCGATGTAGAGCTGGGTGGCGAGAAATTCGATCGCCAGCTGGCTGAGGAAGAACGCCAAGTACCAGCGAAGCCCGACGCGCCACAGCTTCCAACCCGAGAGCAGTCGTTTGATCTCTTCTCTGCCACCTTCCAGCCCGGAAAGGATCAAGGCCGCGATCGTCGGTCCGAAGAAGCCCAGGAAGGCCAGCAGAATGAGGTAGGCGGGCGTCTCTTCGAACGAGACGGGAAACGGATTGCGGTAGTACCGGATCACGATCGGCGTCCATATCGCCCAGGAGATCAGCGCGGTAAGGGCAAAGAAAGAAATTAGAGGATATCGGGCGAGCGGGTTTAATCTTCTGACCATGGTTTTCCTCTCATCAGATGTTGTACGGTTGTATGCGGCGAGAGATCAGGTGGAGAATTCTGATTTTCATATATTCAAATCAACCGCTTTCTAATTCGATGAACCAGGAAGGTCAGCCAAGGTGAGGGCGCTTTCTTCTGGCCGAAGTCCCAACCTTTCCAGGCGGCCCAGATCGATTCGGGCGAGAAGCGACCTTGTGCGTCGGACTTCTGATCGATGATCGCGACCATTTCGAGGAAGCGCGGATCTTCTCGCGCCCAGGGAAATTGCGAAAGCACGTCGCAGACATGCAAGATGTCGTACCAGATCAGAGGCGCCTTGAGCTTGCAAAAATCGGTGCCCATATAAAACAGGTAGGGATGGCGATCGCGCCGCGTTTCCCACAGGTTCAGCAAGCTTTCCACGCCAGATCTTGCGGCCGGGCCATCACGCAGCTCGCAAATCTGCGCCAGGGCTTTCAGCATGACCAGATTGGCATACGGGCAAGGATCGTCCTTGCGTCCCGGACCGCGGAATTTGCCCATTTCTTTGGAAACGACGCAGGGCCACCCGTTCTCCCGCACTAATCCGGCGAGATAGACCGCTGCGTCGATCAGGCGTTGATCGTCGGCGAGGCCGAACTTCGCCAGCGAATAGATCAGCAGGGGCGCATCGCACAGCGCCCAGGCCCATCCATCCTCGCCGGAACCGCCGTAGCGCGGGTGTACGTTCATCAGGACTTGAAACGGACCGGCTGGATCGTGATGCGCCGTTATACGCTCGACGATGTCGGCGACTGGTCGATCGGATAACTGAAAACCCACGTCGGCGATGAATGTCAGCTTATGGATCGGATGTCCCGCCGATTTGTGATTCTTCATCACTTCACCAGGCCAGTCGCTCAGTTCGTGAAGCAGCGGCTTCAGATGCGGATCATCAAGCAGGACCTGTCTCGATCGGCTGACTTCCACACTCTGCGGGTCGTCGCTCAGTAAATCCAATCGTACGCGGTATTCGCCCCAGGGATTATCCTCGATCAACCAGTTGATTACACTCTGCGACGTTGCCTTTTTACTTCCCCTCGAGTCTTCATTCATTGGGATTCGCCTTGGAGTTGGAATAAAGTACAAATCGCTGAGGAACAACCTTTTCT
>DAOUEE010000003.1:0-4449 GCA_034430695.1 Anaerolineales bacterium
GACAGCCTGGCGAAGTCGCAGATGCGGGTCGTGGAGCGGCTGCACGAGCACGACATCCTGGGAAAGCGGACCATCGCCGCGCACGCCATACACGTCGATCCCCACGAAATCGAGCTGCTGGCCGAAAGCGGAACCTGGGTGACGCATCAACCGCGCTCGAACATGAACAACGGTGTGGGCGTCGCGGACGTCGAAGGACTGATGCGCGCCGGCGTGCGCGTCGGCCTGGGGAACGACGGTTTTTCGAACGCCATGTGGGAAGAGTGGAAGACCGCCTACCTGCTGCACAAAGTCTGGAATCGAGACCCCCGCAGGATGCCCGGGGACGTACTCGTTGAAATGGCAGTTCGCAACAACGCCGATCTGGCGGGGGTCTTCTTTACCGATGCACCCATCGGGCAGATCGTCCCCGGCGCACACGCGGATCTCATCTACGACGACTATCATGCCATCACGCCGTTGACGGCAGGGAACCTGCCCTGGCACATCCTCTTCGGTTTCCGGGATTCGATGGTGACGACGACGATCGTCGCCGGTAAAATTCTGATGAAGGATCGAAAACTACTCACGCTCGACGAGCCGGCAATTTCGGCTCGGGCGCGGGAGTTGGCGCCCGGCGTGTGGCAGCGTTACCGGTCCTACGTGCCGCCGGATTGAACGTCGATACCATTACACAAAGGAGGGGGCATGACCGATCGATTGATCTTGACATTGGGAATATTCGGGGGAACCGGCAACGAAGGCCAGGGATTGGCCCTCCGTTGGGCGAAAGCCGGCTACCACGTGATCATCGGCTCGCGGACGGCCGACAAAGCGAAGCGTGTGGCTGCGGAGTTGAACGAGCGTCTCGGAGAGGAATTGATCGCCGGAAGGGAGAACGGGGAAGCGGCCTCGAGATGCGACATCGGCGTGCTTACGGTTCCCTACAAGGCGCACAGGCCGACCCTTGAGTCGTTGAAAGACCTATTGAAGGACAAGGTGCTGATCGACGTGACCGTGCCCCTCGATCCGGCTCAAATCGACGTGGCAAAGATGCCCGCTGCCGGGAGCGCAGGGCAGGAAGCGCAGGAAATTCTCGGCGACGCCTGCCACGTGGTTACGGCGTTTCAGAACATATCCCACGTATATCTGCGCAGGGATGGTCCCGTGCCTTGCGATGTGCTCGTGTGTGGAAACAACGAAGCGGCGCGTCAACAGGTGCTCGAATTGGTGAAGTCCGCCGGTTTGGTGGGTTGGGATGCCGGTCCGCTTCCCAATGCGGCCGTGGTGGAGGGATTGACTTCCGTGTTGCTGGGTATCAACAAACGTTACAAGATGACCAATTCGGGTTTTCGTATCACGGGCAATTGAAGATCCAATTCTCATTGAATGGTCCCGCATGAAACAACTGGTCCTCACACCGCTACCCGGATTCCCTTTGGTCGAGCCGGGTGATGATTTGGCGACTCTGATCCTGGAAGGTTTGGATCGTGCCGGTCTCAGTCTACAGGACAACGACGTCATCGTGATCGGTCAGAAGGTAGTGTCCAAAGCGGAAGGCCGCTTGCGGGACCTGAGATCGGTGACGCCCTCCACGCAGGCGCAGCGCCTCGCCCGAGAGAGTCAAAAAGACCCACGCGAGGTCGAGGTGCTCCTCGGCGAAAGCCGTAAAATCCTGCGCGTGCGCCCCGGGCTGATCATCGTCGAACACCGTTTGGGTTTCATCTGCGCCAACGCCGGTTTGGATCATTCCAACGTCGGCGGTGAAGCGGGGGAATGGGTGCTTGCGCTCCCCGTCGACCCGGATGCCTCTGCCCGCGCGATCCGCCGGAGTTTGCGGCAGGCTTCGGGATGCGACGTCGGCGTCCTGATCATCGACTCGCACGGCCGAGCCTGGCGCCTGGGGACGGTGGGAACGGCCATCGGCGTGGCCGGGTTTCCGGCCCTGTTGGATCTGCGCGGCCGGCCGGATTTGTTCGACAGGAATCTGCAGAACACGGAGGTGGGTCTCGCGGACGAACTCGCCGCGGCGGCGTCGATCATGATGGGGCAGGCGGATGAAGGACGACCGGTCGTTCACGTTCGCGGGCTGCCCTATCCACTGCGAGACGGGTCGCTGGCCGAGATCCTGCGCCCGGAGGAAGAGGATTTATTCCGATAGAATATAGATAGGTTTTCGTTTATTTGTTTGGAGGTACGATGTCAGTTTCTGTTCCGAAATCCCATTCCGATTTACTGCGTGATGAAACGCGAGCCTTCGCCGTCTTGGCGACGACCATGCCGGACGGCAGTCCGCAGGCCACGCCCGTGTGGTTCGACATGGAGGGAAGTTCGCTGTGTTTCAATACGGCCCGCGGCCGGGTCAAGGAGCGCAATTTATCGGCCAGGCCCGAGGTGGCGATCGTGATCGTCGATCCGCTTGACCCTTATCGCTACCTGCAAATACGCGGCAGCGTACGGGAGATCACGGGCGAAGAAGCCCGGAAGCACATCGATCGGCTGGCCGGGAAGTACACGGGCAAGCCGAAATACGAAAATTACCGGGGTGAAGAGCGGGTGAAGTACTGCCTTCAGATCGAAACCGTCAGCACGATGGGATGATCGTGGAAAAAGGTGATTTTTATGCGCTGCTTCGCAGCCGGCGTTCGATCCGGCGTTTCACGGATGAAACGGTACCGGTCGAACTCGTGCGGCGTTTGATCGAAGCCGCCTGTCAGGCACCGTCGGCGCACAACAGGCGGCCCTGGCGTTTCGCCGTCCTTTCGGGCGAATCGGAAAAGGAAGCGCTCGCCGAGCAAATGGGCGAAAAACTGCGCGCAGCACGTCAAGCGGATGGCGACGCGGCGGATGCCATCGAGGCGGATGCCGCTCGATCCTACCAACGGATTACATCGGCGGCGGTGGTTGTAGTGGTATGCTTGACGATGGAAGCGATGGATGTCTATCCCGATGAAGCGCGAACGAAAGCCGAATACATGATGGCCGTGCAGAGCGTGGCCATGGCGGGGATGAACTTCCTCCTCGCAGCGCATGCCGAGGGTCTGGGAGCCTGCTGGCTGTGCGCGCCTTTGTTTGCACCCGAGGCGGCTCGCCAATCGCTCGACTTACCGGAAACCTGGGAACCACAGGGGTTGATCCTGCTGGGGTATGCGGCGGAGCAGGGACGAAGCAGGGAACGGATGCCGCTGGAGGTGGTCTCGCTGTGGCGTTGAAGATCACGGCTCTGGCAGGCGGCGTCGGCGGCGCAAAACTCGTCGACGGGTTGGCGGCGCTGCTGCCTGCCGAAAACCTGAATGTGGTGGTCAACACCGGCGACGATTTCGAGCATTTTGGCTTGACGATCTGCCCGGATGTGGACACGATCACCTACACGCTGGCCGGTCTGGCGAATCCTACAACGGGTTGGGGACGCGTGGACGAAACCTGGACCGTGTTGGAAACGATCGAGCGGCTGGGCGGACCGACGTGGTTTCGACTGGGCGACCGGGATCTGGCGCTGCATCTCGAGCGCACGCGCTTACTGCAGAACGGCGAGCGTTTGAGCGCAGTCTGCGCAGGGATCTGCAAGCGCCTGGGCGTAGCGCTGAGCGTGCTGCCGATGTCCGACGATCCCGTACGCACGGTGGTGTCGACCGGAGAAGGCGAACTGCCTTTTCAGGAATACTTCGTGGCCCGGCGCTGCGAGCCAAAGGTATGCGGCTTCCAGTTTCGAGGCGTCGAACGAGCGCAGCCGGCGCCGGGTGTGCTGGAAGCCATTCAGGGAGCGGATTGCATTTTCTTCTGTCCTTCCAATCCCTGGGTGAGTCTCGATCCGATCCTCGCGGTTCCCGGGATACGCACGGCGGTTGCCGAGAAACCCGTGATCGGCGTTTCGCCCATCGTGGACAGCCGGGCGATCAAAGGTCCGGCGGCGAAGATGTACGCCGAATTGGGCTACGAGCCATCGGCGTTGACCGTGGCGAAGCATTACGAGGATTTACTGACGGTGTTTTTCGTGGATGGCAAGGATGCCGAGTTCGTCTCCGCAATCGACGGACTGGGAATTCGAGCCCGGGCGGCGAACATCGTCATGCAGGATCGAGAGGATCGGATCCGTTTGGCTGGAGAGCTTATCGAATATGTATCGAAAGAGGTGTTGATGGTGGTGAAATCATGACGTTATGGGCGATCGTGCCTGTCAAACCGCTGCGCCGGGCGAAATCCAGGCTCGCCGAGGTGCTCAACCGTGATGAGCGGGCCGTGTTAAGTCAGGATTTGATGATTCATACGTTGGAAGTGTTGAAGGATGTTCCCCAGGTGGATCGTATGCTGGTGATCAGCCGGGATTCACGCGCCCTGGCGCTGGCCCGAGAACATGGCGCCCGGACGGTTTCGGAGCGCGGCGCGCCGCAGTTGAATACCGCCCTGGTACGGGCGACGATCCTGGCGCGCGGCTACGGTGTGAGCTCGGTGCTGGTCGTTCCGGCGGAC
>DAOUEE010000004.1:0-7170 GCA_034430695.1 Anaerolineales bacterium
CTGCTCCAGGATTTCACGAGTCAATCTTTGTACGTCAAGAAAATCAGCCGTGAGATTGAGGCTTCGATGTAGGTCAGATTGACCCGAAAAAGTGAATTTATTTGCGGTTAATTGCACATACCCGGCGGCGTTCTGCTAAAGGCGCGATAATCCTTTCTACCCTTATGGGCAGTGGTTTTTCCCCAAGTTGGGGAATATCACACC
This sequence comes from Anaerolineales bacterium, assembly GCA_034430695.1. Classification (GTDB taxonomy): domain Bacteria; phylum Chloroflexota; class Anaerolineae; order Anaerolineales; family E44-bin32; genus WVZH01. Next base: position 205 of record DAOUEE010000004.1, read on the forward strand.
GCCTTTTATTCAGCATTTTAGGGACTTCATGAAGGATAATTAATCATTTCTACAATCTATCACAGAATCAAACCGGAACTTCTATAGCCACTACGGACCAGTTGAAATCTCCCCACGGTTGCCGATACAATGAGTGAGTGGTGTCTGGCAGCGAATAACGATCTTTTTGGGATGGTCACGATTCGATTCGTGGTAGGGCATCAAGAAGGCATCTCGACTTCCCTTCGTCTTGTGTTTGCACTGTCCGTCCCCTACAGGTATAATCCCGCCACCTGATCGCGTTGAACACTCATGCAGCGAGCGAAACCTGAAAGCATGCCTCGCACCCGCTTCGCTGCAGAGAAGCGGCGCGATCGATGAGCGTAGAAACGTAGAAGAGAGCCATATGGCACTGAAGGGCAACCTGCGTGACTTTACAGTCACACAACTATTCAATTTGATCAATCTGGCAAAAAAAACCGGGACCCTGACCGTCGAGGGACCGGATGAAGTGGCTTGGATTTCCTTTAACAAAGGAAAACTGATCTACGCACAGATGGGCAAAGGGGACAGCTCGCTCACGAACATCTTGACCAAAGCCGGTGTGATGACCGCAAAACAAGCAACGACCATCAAGGAACACGCCAGCGACAAGACCGACAAAGAATTGGGACTGCTCCTGATCAATGCGGGTTATCTCAGCCAGCAAGACATCCTCTCGGGGATCCAACAATATGTGTTGGATACCGTGTATCAACTTTTTACCTGGTCGGACGGTTTCTTCCGCTTCGACGCCAGCGTGCTGCCCCCGGATGACGCCATCACGATTCGCCTCGACCTCGAGAACATCATCATGGAAGGCTCGCGTCACGTACAGGAATGGGAACAACTCCAGGACGAGATCCCCAATCTCAGCATGGCGTTGAATTTCGTCGAACGCCCCGGCGCGAACATCCGCGATGTAAATCTCACCGTCGAAGAATGGAAAGTCGTCTCGTACATCAATCCGAAAAACAGCATCAAGCAAATCGCGAAAGCCAATAAAATGAATGACCTGGAAATCCGCCGCATCGTTTACGGATTGCTCCAGGCTGGACTAATCGAAATCGTACGACCGGACGGCATGCCGCTGCCCCGGCACGCCCAACGGGTGCCGCCTGTCGATCGCAAGAAACAGACCTCTCTGGTCAACCGTCTCATCGATCGCGTCCGGTCACTATAGGCGAGGATCTTTTATGCAAACTGTAAAGATGGTCGTCACCGGCCCCTTCAACAGCGGAAAAACCGCCTTCATCTGTTCTGTGAGCGAGATCGACGTCGTGTCCACGGAACGAAAGATCAGCTCGGAGGCGGAGCGCGTTAAAGAAACGACGACCGTGGCGATGGACTTCGGGCGCATCACCGTCGATGACGATCTCGTACTCTACCTCTTCGGCACGCCTGGTCAAAAACGCTTCGATTTCATGTGGGAGATTCTCTCGGAGGGCATGCTGGGATTCATCGTGATGGTCGACAGCGCCCGGCCGGAAACTTTCCGTGAAGCCCGCGGCATCCTGCAGACCTTCCGCGCCTATGCACCGACTCCCTACGTCGTCGCGGCAAACAAACAGGATGCCGATGACGCCTGGGAGGTCGATGATTTGCGCATCGCCTTGAAGCTGGATGAGAAAGTCAAGATGCTGCCCTGTGTGGCTACGGACAGAGATTCGGTCAAAAACGTTCTGCTCGAGCTGCTCTACAGCATCCTCGAAGAAATGAAAGAATAGGGTTAATTCAAGCGATCATCCCTTCGTTTACATCCGAAACAGCCCTTACCCCTCCTTCGCCGGAGGGTTTTTTCTTGCAAGGGTTGGAACCGGTTTGACTCGACAGCCGTACGTAGATACATCCCCCACCTCGAATTCGCGGACTTCAGCAGTCCTCCCAACAGCATGTTCCAATCCCACTGCGCGCCGCGGTGGCTTGACGCTCCGATAGGCGGCCGGTATACTACAAAATGAACGAATTGAAAAAGAAAATATGCACGGGGAGCCCGAAGAACATTGGGCTGAGAGGAGGGTAAGCGCCCTCGACCCGTAGAACCTGATCCGGATCATGCCGGCGTAGGGATGGCACAAATATCAACGCAACAAAAAGCCACTCCCCCGCCAAGGAGTGGCTTTATTCATGGGAAAACACACGATCGTCGTCGCCAACGGCGTCATCGCGGATCCCGATAAAATCCGCAGGCGTCTAGAAGCGTTGGACGCCGCGCAGGTCATCGCAGTAGACGGCGGCAGCAAGAACTGCCAAATGCTGGGTCTGGACTACGACGTCGTACTCGGCGACCTTGATTCCCTGGACAACGTCGATCGCGAATCACTGCGCAAATCGGGCGTGAAAGTCGAGAATTTCCCCCCACACAAGGATGAGAGCGATCTGGAGCTGGCGCTGCTCCACGCCGTCGATCAGGGGGCGCAAGAAATATACCTTCTCGGTGCCGTGGGAGGCCGTCTGGACATGACCCTTTCCAACGTCTACCTGCTGGCCCATCCGCATCTGCAAGGTTTGGAAATCCGCCTGTGGCACGGCGACCAAACGGCGTGGCTGATCCACCCGCCGGGCGGCGATGTCGATGGTCGGCAGGGGGATACGCTCAGTCTGATTCCCATCGGCTCCGCAGCAAGCGGAATTACAACACACAACCTGATCTACCGCCTGGATGGGGATGACCTGATTCTCGGCCCGACGCGCGGCGTCAGCAACGTGCTTGGAGGATCCCCCGCGCGCATAACGCTGCAGCAGGGATTGCTGCTGGCGGTGCACACACCGGGCCGAGCCTGAAGAACGTCCGCACGGTGTGGATTCCTTTCGCCGTGCCCGGGAAATGTATGAGGAGAGAACGAGATGGAAATGGATGAAAACCGAACCGTCAATGTGTCCGTTCAGGTGCTGCCGCTCACCGAAGATGCTTTTCCGATCGTCGACCGCGCCATCGAAGCGATCGCCGCGCAGGGAGTCCGTTTCGAAGTCACCCCGATGGAGACGGTGATGGAAGGTCAATTGGATGATTTGCTGGCGGCTGCCAGAGCGGCACATCTGGCCTGTTTCGAAGCCGGAGCGCAAAAGGTGGTGACGCTGATCAAGATAGGGGACAGCGTTCACGGCACGACCATCGAAGAGAAAGTGGGAAAGTACCGAACGAAAAATGAGTGAGTCAAACGCTGCCCCGATGAAAAGGGACAAACGACGCATCCGCTCGCGCTGGGCAGGTGAGACATTCCCCGCGCTGCTGCTGATCGCTTTCGTCCTGCTGTGCTGGCAGGTCGTCGCCGCCCGAAGTGGTTTGTCGGCGTTCATCCTGCCCTCCCCGCTGCAGGTCATTCAGGCAGGCTGGGAGACGCGCCACATCCTGCTCGCGGCGATTGGGACGACGATGCTCGAGACCGCCATCGGCCTGGCGATTGCCATCATGTTGGGCATCCTGATCGCCGCAGCGATCGACCTGTCTTCCTTTTTGCGCAGAGCGCTCTACCCCATTCTCGTCGCCTCACAGACGATACAAATCATGGCCATCGCGCCCCTGCTGATCATCTGGTTCGGTTTTGGATTGCTGCCCAAAGTGATCATCGTCGTGCTGGTCTGTTTTTTCCCAATGGCGGTCAGCACCGCCGATGGATTGGCGTCCACCGATCCCGATCTGGTCGCATTGATGCGCGCCATGGGCGCCAGCAGGCGTCAAATCTGGCGCATCGTACGCTTGCCGTCCGCACTGCCTTCCTTTTTCTCCGGTTTGCGCGTCGCAGTGACGTACAGCGTCGTCGGCGCCACGATCGGCGAATGGGTGGGCGGCTCAGCGGGGTTGGGTCTGTACATGCTGCGTTCGAAAAACGCCCTGGCGACCGATCAAGTATTCGTGGCCATCTTGATCACTACGGCGATCAGCATCGGCCTGTTTGCGCTGCTCTCCTGGATCGAACGCCTTTCGCTGCCGTGGTATTACTCGGCCCATCGAGCCGAACAATGGGAAGAAACCGGCATCTATTGATAGGATCCCGCATGAAAGCCATTCAAACCTTCAACGATCTGGCCCAAGATTACGATATCTGGTTCGACGAGAATCTCGAAATCTATCTGGCCGAAATAGCAACACTGGCGGCAATGATTCCGAAGACCGGCAGAGGCCTGGAGGTGGGAACTGGAACGGGACGTTTTGCTGCGCCGCTCGGAATCCGCACCGGCATCGACCCCGCCCGTCGAGCGCTGTGTTACGCACTCACCCGAGACATCCATGTTTGTCAGGCAATCGGAGAAAGGCTTCCCTTCGAAAGCGATCAGTTCGACTTCGTGCTTCTCAACACCGTCGATCCGTTCGTGCCTGACGTCAAAATCATCCTGAAGGAAATCTTTCGGGTGCTCAACGTCGGAGGCAGGATCATCATCGGCATGATCGACAAGAACAGCCGCCTCGGCCAGGTATACGATTCCGGTAAGGAAAATGATCCTTTCTTCCGCGAAGCCCGATTCCACAGCACTGATGAAATGATCCGCCATCTCCGCAAGGCGGGCTTTTCCAACATCGTCTGCCGCCAAACACTCATCGACGATTCGGATGCCGCTCCCCACGAAAATGACAAAAACGACGAGACGATCACGCAGATCAAGCCCGGTTTCGGAGAGGGAGGCTTTGTCGCCCTGCGGGGCGACAAACTTGCTCGAAAACGAGCCCACACCAAATACCGGAAAAATCAGTATCGAAAGAGATAAGAGGATATTCCATCATGAAAAGAATGACCCTTCTCATAACGACATTTTTTACACTGTCACTCGCAGCTTGTATCGGCCGGGTTGCGACGCAAGAGCCTGAAGATGGCACACCCACGTCCATCAAAATGATGCTCGATTGGGTGCCGAATACCAACCATACCGGGCTGTTCGTCGCCCAGGCGAACGGTTATTTCGAAGACGAGAATCTACAGGTCGAGATCATCCAGCCGGGTGAAGTCTACGCCGAGCAAGCCGTTGCCAGCGGCGCCGCCGATTTCGGTGTGAGCTTCCAGGAGCAGATCACCCTCGCCAGGGCGGACGACGTGCCCATCGTTTCCATCGCCGCCATTCTCCAGCACAACACCTCCGGATTTGCTTCTCGCGGCGAACTGCAGGTCAGATCCCCCGCCGACTGGGCAGGTTTGACCTACGGATCCTACGGCAGTCCGTTTGAACAGCCCACCCTGCGCGTGTTGATGAACTGCGCCGGCGGAGATTTCGAGGCATTGAACATCGTCGAAACGGGATTCGCCGATCCGTTGGCCCTGCTCGACGAGAAACAAATCGACCTGGCCTGGATCTTCTACGCCTGGCAGGGCGTCCAGGCCGAACAAGAGAACATCAATCTGGACGTGATCATGATGCAGGACTGGTTCGACTGCATTCCGGATTATTACACCCCTGTGCTCATCACAAGCGAGCAGACCATCGCCGAGCGGCCGCAGCTCGTACGCCGTTTTCTCCGCGCCGTTTCACGCGGATATCAACTCGCGATCGAAAACCCGGACGAAGCTGCCGCGATCTTGCTCGATGCCGTGCCGGAACTCGACAGCGCACTGGTGTACGCCAGTCAGGCCTGGATCTCGCCACGCTACCAGGCTGAGGCTGCGCGCTGGGGCGAGCAATCGCTGGCCGTCTGGCAGGGGTACTCGAACTGGATGCTCGAAAACGACATCCTCGCCGAAGGGATGGATGCGGAAGCCGCATTCACCAATGCGTTCCTTCCGTGAGCATGGCCCGTCATATCGGGAGATGGAAGGATAACGATGCCGACGGCGAAAGTCTCACTTCGCAACGTCAGTAAGAGTTTCTACGCCAATGGCAGGACCATCCAGGCGCTGGATGACATCTCATTCGAGGTGCATCCCGGCGAATTCGTAACCATCATCGGGCCTTCGGGGAGCGGCAAGAGCACGATCTTCAACCTGATCGTCGGACTGCTCGATCCGGACGAAGGCGAGATATGCATCGACGGGGAGATCTGCAAAAAGCGGAGCGGCCGCGTGGGCTACATGCCCCAGCGCGATCTTCTGCTTCCCTGGCGCAGCGTTCTCGACAACGTCATCCTCCCACAGGAACTGCTGGGCATCCCGGCGGAAAGCGCCCGTTCGAAAGCGGAGGAGCTTCTGCCCCTCTTTGGACTGGCGGAGTTCCGCGCCGCCTACCCCAGTGAACTCTCCGGAGGGATGCGGCAGCGTGCCGCACTGCTGCGTACGATGTTGACCGAACGTGATGTCCTCCTGCTCGACGAACCCTTCGGTGCACTCGACGCGCTGACGCGGCGCGAGCTGCAGGACTGGCTGCTCGACATCTGGCGCCGCTTCGAGAAGACGATCATCTTCATCACCCACGACGTCGACGAAGCGCTGTACCTCGGGGACCGGGTTCTCGTGCTCAGCGCCCGGCCGGGAACGATCCTGCGTTCCAGCAAAGTGAATCTGCCCAGGCCCAGACGACAAGGGATGATCGCCACACCGGCCTTCGGTAAACAAATCGCGGAATTATTGGAAGCGTTGGGGATCAGCGTATGAAATCCATTCCCCAGGAAGTTCGACCGCCGGCCGGCGATTCCGTGACGGTGCACAAACTCGACGCAGCGGGAGTCGAGACGTGGTACTATTCGGGCGAAGTGCTGCGCACAACACCAACCAGCATCACGCTCGTGGCGACGTTCGATCGGGAGGATCGATCCCTGGGCGGTTTAGAACTGCAGCGCGGCGACCGCTTCGTGGAGACTTTCTACGCCGATCGCTGGTACAACGTGTTTCGAATTCACGGCGGCCGAGATGGGCGCTTGAAAGGTTGGTACTGCAACGTCACCCGCCCGGCGAAAATCGAACCGGGGCACGTCTACGCCGACGACCTGGCGCTCGATCTTGTCGTACTTCCGAACGGTGAATGCCAGGTGTTGGACGAGGAGGAATTTGAAGCGCTGCAACTTACGCCGGAGGAACGCGAGAC
>DAOUEE010000005.1:0-6664 GCA_034430695.1 Anaerolineales bacterium
TTTTCTTGCGTTCCGCCTCGACGTATTCTTCGACGAGGTCCTGGTTGAACGAGGTTTTCAACACGGTGATCTTGCAGGTGATCATGCCTTCCGTCTCCTTAATCGACGCACGTCGTCTACTTCGCTCTGGTCCGCTGGCCTCCAGATTCTACCCCACTGTAACGCAGGATCATCCACCGAATCCAACCTCACCTCGGGAGAGAATCAAAAAGACCCGAAAAGTTATCGAAACCCTTCGGGTCTCTTGACGACTACGAGAACTTCGCCACGTTCTCGGGATCGGAGAAGAAGACGGCGGCCTCCTCCATATTTTCCGGAAATCCTTCCAGCCACTGTGGATATTCCGCGTCCATCGCCCGGTCAGACATGGGTAAATAGGGCTTGATGTCCAGGAGCGGTGTACCGTCGAAGGCGTCGATCCAGGCCAGATCGACGGTTCCAGCTTCCTCGTCCACGTCCAATATGAAACATGTGGTGATGGCAATGGGATTCGGACGCGCTTCGGCGCGATTGGCGAATACGCCGCTCTTCACGCCCGGGGCGTAAGGCAATTCGACGACCAAATCCCCCTCGCCGGCTTGATCGGCCCACCAGAGCACGATGGCGTGCGAGCAGCTGCCCAGCCCTCGCAGCGCCGGTCGATAGGCCGCCTCGATCTGCAGCCGGTAGCGTCCCTGGCTCTCGTCGGATTCCACCCGGCCGATCGGGGTGAGTTCGATTCTCGTTTCATCCATTTCGTTCATCTCCTGTATTTTCTTTATCCTTCGATCCGTCCGGGGATTCGCCGCTCATTTCTTCCAGGCGGGTGATCAGGTCCGCCAGGAAAGTCAGCTCGGCCTCCCCGAGCACAAATCCATATTCAAAAAGCACGTCGAGCGGGAAGAATGACGGGCCGAGTTTTTCCAGCTCCTGCTCCTGTCGCTGCAGATCGCCCACCAGCCATTCCCGATAGGTACGCACGGCTTGCAGCGCTTCCTGCGCGGGGATGCCCCACAGATTATGCAGACCCATGAGGAAGTTGGAGTAGGTGAACTTGGGCTGTGCCAGAGCGCGCAAGGTGGACTCCTTCCACTGCGCCCTACCGGCCGGCGTGATGCGGTAGACCTTGCGCGGCACACCCGCAGAGGGTTCCTGATCCTGGCTGCGTTCGATGAAACCTTTCTCCTCCAAACGCTGCAAGATGTAATAGATCGAAGAGGTGGAAAGGTCGGTCCACGTGCGCATGTTGCGCTGGTCGATCGTTTGTTCGACCTGATAGCCATGCATGGGCTGTTCGCAGATCAGGCTCAGGATAACCAGTTCGGCGTCGGTTAGTACTTCTTCAAGCATGGATACTCCAGTGCTGTATTATTACAGCACTGGAATATTATAATATATTAAGACCTATGTCAAGCAGGAGGAATGGACGCGATCCGGTAAACACACGATCGCGAGCGCGTATCGATCGAGGAATTCATTTGCGCGAGTGCTTGGACGCAACGAAACCCTAAGTCGAAAGCCGGCCACGAAAGAGACCGTTGCGGGATTGAGTTCCGGCATCCCAACAGGTCAGGTGCTGATGTCACTCAATCGGAACCCAAAACACCTTGAATTCAATGCCACGAAACTTCAACCAGAATTCCTCGACCGCGGAACAAGGATTGGAAGCCGTACATCCGTTGTAACCCGGATGTGATTGGTCGAACGACTCCAACGAATTAATAATCGAAGAAATATCGATCGTCCAAACCCCACGCAGACTCGTCCCGAACATCGCGGAACTCGAGAATTGTTCCACTGTGACAGTATTCAGAGCTTGAAAGGTTGTATCAATCTCATCAAACGGACTGGATACTTCGCGTAGGAAGAACTCAATCGAATCACAGGAGAGATCGTCTCCGGTGATGTGCTCTATCGATCTGCACGCAGTCCGAATGGGTTCGGAGGAGAAATAGAAATTCTCTAAATCCCCATCTACATCTAAGTAGAAATATGCATTCGGACCGTGTTGTATCGACAATTCATGAATCAGCGTATTGTCCGGCAGGATCCAATCATCAAACAACAACCTTGCTGAAACATCAATAACGCGTTTCTTATAGTAATTTGCATCTGCCTGAGTAAAGCCAAGGTTCCACGCTTCTTGATCATCCTGCGACAACGCTTTGAATCCTTCAAGCGAGGTCGGCAATAATTCAAAACTAAGTGCATGGCTATTCCTTAATTCTTCCAACGCTTCCTGATGATAGGCCACCTTGGTGAGGGAACAAGGATCATTCCCTCCGGGGCACAAAGCATCTTGTAGACCATCCCCATTCCTATCCAGGTACTGATATGTCGTTCCCTGAGCGCCGATCGAGATATTCAATTCGTATTCAGCGGGGACGAGATATTCGACGACCACCTGTGGTTGTCGTTCGGGATGCAATTCTTGTTCTACAAAGATGTTCAATTCATCGTCGATGTCCCGTACGAACATATCATTCAACTCATCGTGGATTAAGATGTTGCTATTGAAATCCATGCTTGCTGCCGAATCCAGGCGTAGATAGGCCAATGCTCTATCCAGGAGATAATTGATCAATAGGGCTCTATCCGTAATCATGCGAGCATACCCACAAGTGTTGTCCATCACCAATTCAGAATTCACAATAGCAATCTCGTTTGTATCGAGATAGCGCCGCAGTAGATCGTCTTGAGAAGCTCCGATGGCTTCAATGTTCTTCAACCTTTGTTCGGCAAGCTCGTATTTCAATCCTGCTACCAGAACATCCGCAGCTGCAATTACATGCTGCCTCTGAAATTCTGGAATCTGTCGGTTGAGAGCTTGCAAATACTTGGTAAGGTCCTCCATCGATTTTGCGATAGCCACCGCCTGTGGATTATCTTCGATGCTTGCTTGGAGTTCGTAAATATCCGTAAGATTCGACTGCAGGTTCGAACTCACATCTTGAGAATTGGTTCTAATCTTCACGACCATGTCGGCTAATGGATTAGCATCGACGTCCTCAATATCCTCCCAGGCCGATGCCAAATCTTCAGCGGCATCAGAGATGCCTTCGCCCGTTTCCGAAAAATTAAATTCAAATGGTTCCCCCTTCGAATCCACCGCTTCGCCTTTAAAAAGGGTGCCAGCATAATTAATCAAGGATTCCACCCCTTCTCCAAAACTGGCAGCCTCTTGCACCAGAGTAAAAGCATTCTCGAGAGACTCGAATACAGATCCAAAATTGAAGGAGAAGATACTTCCAACTAACTCGCCGATCGCGACCACAAAACTGAAGACCTTTTCTACCCAACACAGAAAATCACATGGTGGGGGTTCCAAAGCCGATTCCAGCGCGTCAATGTAGCCCTCAAGCTCATCCTGTGTGTTCTCAATTAACTCACTGTTCTCGTCGATTCGTTCTAGACTCACCTCCAATCTGGTCGAAGCTGAATTTACTTCCTCTGCTGCCAGTTCCACGCTTTTTTCAGCTTCCTGCAATTCCAGTGCCAGTACCATATTATCGATGCCGTAATTCGTAAGATTGTTACTGGCATCCTCATACTCGCCTCGACGGTTTTGGAAGTCATTGCTGATTCCCCCCATGAATGTGAATATCGAGTCAAAGTAATCCCGGATATCCCCCGGTTTCAAATATAAGTAAAAACCAGGCTCGAATCCAAAATAATTCAAGCCGGCATCTAATTTTTCCTTTTGTGTTAGTGCATATTGACAATCATTCCAATATGGGTTGGATGATCCCCCATCTGCGGTTCCTTCTCCCAGGATTTCGTTGACGCAATAATGGGCCGCGGAGGCATAATACCATTGCGACTTTTTAATTCTGTTTATACCTGAAGGATTACGATCGGCATCCGAAACATACGCTGAATCATTATCCAAGATAGCCTGATCGGAGAGAGCACGATATAAATTATCTCCCTTATGGTTATAGACTTCCACCGCTCTTGGAACAAAGGCGTACAGCCCTTGTATGTATTCCTCTGCAGTCAAACAGGTCCCGGATTGACAATACTGGACCATCTCATCGTTATCGGATGTGACGAAGATATCAGCGTTTTGATCCTGGGGAAGAATATTCGCCGCCAGTCCCACATAACGGATATCCATCTGCGCCGTATTCGGACCATCCACTCCGGTTTTTCCAAACACCCACGTCAAGCCTCCCAGGATAGGTGTGTACTCCACACATTCCATTTCCTCCGTATTGGAACACGTTATCAAACCGTTTTCTGTTTCCACGATCTCAGTTGGAGCATCATGAGTGGGCTCTTCGACGACCCCGGGCATGTAAGGATCGGCGATGTTGTCTAACTGTGTGTGTTCGTGAATGCAATGGAAATCATTCGAATCAATGACATCATCGATATGGCAATTGCTGTGCGGATAAGGCTCCTGCATGGTACAGTAAGTCGTCCCACTGGCCATAACTATAAGACCCGTCAGCAGTCCCGATCCGCAATCCATGGGTTCAGGGCCCAGCATTTCTTCTTGGATTACATTTTCTCGGTCAACATGAAATCCGCCGTAGACCTCTACATTCAGACATTCATCTTCCAGCATTTCTGGATCGGGGTCCACTCCATTAGGTAAGATAATCCCCCGAGTCTCATCATCTTTAGTGCAGTCCGCATCACTCAAGTTCGGACCATCGATCAACGCTATTGGCTCTCGCGATTTTGCCGAATCCGCCCCGTCCCCCCCGCTTTGCTCGATGTCGATCGAGGAATTGATCAAACCGGTCGAAACGATCGTGACGTTTCCCCCCTCACCGCCGCGGCCTCCCCGGCCCTGGTCCTCTATGTTGAAAACGTGATGATCGATGAACCATCGCTCGGGCAAATTGTCTGGATTTTCGAACTGCGATAACCAGTTATCGTCAGGAAACCATTCATAATAAACATTAAACCATTCAAACTGGCCGACATCGAATGCAAAATTATCACATTCCTTCTGACCCTTACCGCCGGTGGTGTCGATGGCGACACTGCCGGTAACGTTCTTTACAAAAAGGACAACGTCGCCGCCACGATATCCATCCTTTTTACATCCGTAATCATACATTCCCGAGTCTTCGTTGCTGCTTCCCGCTCTCGGTCGATCCGGAGGAGTAGTAATGATTTTGCTGTTCGGGTAGAATTCGATCTCATCAGCGACAAGGACGAGATCATAACCGCCCGTGCGAACCTCACCGATAATATGAATCTTCTTGGCAAAAATGATGGTTCCACTGTATCGATTATTCTCGAAGTCCGGGGACAAGTCTAAAATAACATCTTCGTCTCCATATAGATCCTTTTCGATGGACAGGAGGTGGTCATCGTCGTCAAGATTTGGCGACAGGAATTCATAATTTCGACAACTGGTATCGTTATCTGTGATAACCCTCCCAGGGTTGTTCAAGCAGTGATTCACCTCAATATCATCATTCACTTGATACGACACTTTCGAGCCTGTTCGGAGATACAGTTCGTCACTGACGACGTAAATCGTCGCCAGATCCGGCGTTGTATTTGTCACTCCGAGTGCCTGTTTATAATTGATGGGTGAAGCAGGGAGTGTGTTCGGATCAACCCTGTGGCCGTGCCAATGCGGATCCAGCGAAAGGCACCCATTTACACAATATGGACTGGATTCTAGGCTGTCTGCCAGAAGATCGATGGTGTTATCACCAAGCTCCATAGAAGTATATATTGCCGTGTTTGCTTCATCCTCTACACCAACATTCCCATTGGTACTGCATGACTCAAGTCTACAACTCATGGTAATGGTGGTAAAAATGACAATCGCCGAAGTAAGTCTATGGAATCTCCGTTTCACGCTGCTCATATCCGTCCCTTTCATAAAAGTATTTTTGCAAAGTCAGTGTTTGCTTCTTATCTCGAATCTAATGATTTCTCATAGCTTATTCTTCCATATAAGAAGGTTTGTCCCTCATGAATGGAGAATGAAGGAGGTGCCAGGCTGCAATAGCGCTCCCAGAAATCATAGAAACCACAAAATTCTACGCGGACTATATCTGTACACTTCATTGACCTTCATTACTGCCTTGCCTTGGCACGAATGCTGATCATGCTTTGCCCACCCATCATATGCAGAGTAAGCACGCATCCACTTCAGTATGTACTTGCCCCGGTTATATTCATCTTTACAAAGCTGGATTCATACTACGTAATTTCCCCGGTAGTTGTTAGCAATGCAGCCAGTCTACAATATTCCATGAATCCATTCAACTAGAATTGAACGTGGTGCTGTTCCGAACCATCGAAAACGGATTTTCCCCGCTGCGTTCGACGCGGGAAGGTTACGCAGCTGCCACAGACGGCCTCGGCTGCATTGTGGCCGTGTCGAACACGACCGCATCCAACGGCTCACTCGCGGCCAACGTACCCGTCGGATCTCGGCCGGCGTTGTACCCACACATCGGGGATGCCTTTGGGTGGATCAGCATAATCGGACTGCCCGGCATGATCGCCGCGGGAGTTCGCCGGCGCAGATCTCCGTAATTCGAAGGAATTACTGTCTCCGGGATCTAGTTCAAGACCCTTCGGGTCTTCTACATGACTCTTCATTGAAATATCATCCTATTACCGATCGCGGTTCCACAGTAAATTCACTCCGACCTCATACGCCCGGATTTTCACCCCGCACCCAACACCTCGCAGCCGGATTGACAGA
>DAOUEE010000006.1:0-63225 GCA_034430695.1 Anaerolineales bacterium
CTCAACATCTCGCTCGACGAAGCCAGGAAAGGCGGATGCAGCGAGTGCCTGGCCTGCGAGGTCGAGTGCTTCTTCGAAGGCAACCGCGGAGGTTACGTTTCTCTGCCCATTCCCGGATTGGATGAGGTTTCCGCAACGTGAAAGCGGATTGTGTGTTAGATATGGAGCCAAGATGGCCATATTGATCGACGAAACCAAACGCGTACTGGTACAAGGCATAACCGGCCGCGAAGGCCAAACCCGGGCGCGTTTGATGAAGGAATACGGCACCCAGGTCGTTGCCGGCGTAACGCCTGGAAAGGGCGGCCAGGAGGTCGAAGGCGTGCCTGTGTTCGATACCATCCGGGAGGCCTGGGAGAACGTCGGACCGATCGACGTCAGTGTCCTCTTCATCCCGGCGCCGCTGGTTAAGGGTGCTGCATTGGAGGCAATCGACGCAGGTGTGAAACTGCTCGTCATCGTCCCCGACCGCGTGCCGATCTACGACGTGCTCGAGATCGCCGAAGCCGCGCACCGCAAAGAGTCACGCTTCGTCGGGCCGAACACACTCGGCGTTCTTTCACCGGGCAAGGCCGTGTTGGGCATGATCGGCGGCCGGGCGGCGTCGGCCAAGGCCTGGTTCATGCCGGGGCCCGTAGGTATCTGTTCCCGTTCCGGCGGAATTACCTCCTCTATGGCTTACTATCTGGCGCAGGAAGGGATCGGCGCGACGACTCTGGTCCACGTGGGCGGCGACGTCGTCGTCGGCACGCCGCTGCCGGAAGTCGCCCTGCACTTCGAGAACGATCCGCAAACAAAGGCCATCGTGATGTTCGGCGAGATCGGCGGCACACAGGAAGAGCGTCTGGCCGACCTGATCGAAGCCGGTGAAGTCACCAAGCCGATCGTCGCCTTCATCGGCGGGAAAGCGGCAAAGAGCGGCACGCGTTTCAGCCATGCCGGCGCGATCATCGAAGGCGGCCGCGGCACGCACGAGGGCAAGGTCAAGCGTCTGCGCGAAGTCGGCGTGCACGTCGTCGACGGCTTCGGCATGCTGCCGCAAGAGACGAAATCCATCCTGATCAAACATGGGATTATGAAATGAGCGAAGATACCTGGAAAACTGCCATCACCCGGATCGAACCCAACGAAGTGCGCCTGCGCGGCTACCGCATCGACGAATTGATGGGAAATGTAACCTTTGCGCAGGCGATTTTCCTGGCCTTGACCGGCGAATTACCTGCGCCGAACGTAGCAAAATTGCTCGATGCCATGCTGGTATCCTCCATCGATCACGGCGCCACACCGCCCTCGGCGCTCGCTGCGCGCACCGCGGCATCGACCGGCGCCCCACTCAACGCAGCCGTGGCGGCGGGGGTGCTTTCGATCAACCGTTTTCACGGCGCGGCGATATACGACTGTATGGGCGTCCTCGAAGAGGGGATCCAACTGGCCGAGGACTCGAAGGTGAGCACCGAAGATGCCGCCGGGGAACTGGTCGCCCGCTACCGCCAGGAGAAGAAACGCATTGCCGGCCTGGGCCACCGCATCCACAGCGACGATCCTCGGACGAAGAAACTGTTTGCCCTGGCGCAGGAACTGAAGGTCGCTGGAGACGGTGTGGCCATGATTACTGCCGTTCAAGGTGCGCTGTCGAATTCCGGCAAGGATCTGCCCATCAACGTCGACGGCGCCATCGCAGCCCTGCTCGTCGATCTGCACATGCCGCGCGAACTGGCCAACGCCTTCTTCATCATGGCGCGCGTTCCGGGTTTGGTGGCACACGTGTACGAAGAGCAAACACGCGAGCGTCCGATGCGCAAGATCGATCCCGTAAAGCATGAATACGACGGCCCCCCTGCCAGAAGCCTCGATTGAAACGTCCGTGCGACCTTCAACCCAATGCTTCAAGACTGACGGATCTGGCGCGCCGTTTGCCCGTCTTTGCGGGTAGTATATAAAAGTACCGATGAGGAAAAGAAGATGTCCAACGAATTGATCGAACTCATTCCTGAATTTTCAGAGATCGAAGATGAAGAGCTTCGAAGAAAAGCGCTCGCCGTCTGGGAAGAGGCGCTGGAAATCGGCGGGTGGCGCATCGACGATCTCAAACGCATGCCTTACACGCTGCTGGTCGAGGACGTCGATATCAGTTTCCCCGAACACGTGAGCACCGTTTGCCGCCTGTGCATCGCCATGCGAGATGTGCTTGAAGATGCGCATGGCGCGCGATACGACATCGATCGCGACACGCTCATCGCCGGTGCACTGCTGGCCGACGTGGGCAAGTTGATCGAATTCCGCGAAGAGAACGGCGAGTACAAATGGGCGAGCATGTACCAGTATTTACGCCATCCCTTCACCGGCGTCGGCCTGTGTTTCAAACACGACATCCCTGAGGCGGTGATGCATGTCGTCGCTACGCACTCCTGGGAAGGCGACAGATTCGCCCGCCGGCCGGAATCGATCATTTTCCATCACGCGGATTTTACGGATTTCGACCTCACCAAATCCGTAAAATAGACACTGCGAGAAAATAACCTTTTGCATGATCGTGATGTGCAGCTAGGAGAGAACATGCCGCAGACATTCGCCGAGAAGGTTTTAGACAGTAAAGCCGGGGCAAAAAAGTTATCCGCCGGTCAGATCGTGGAAATCACGCCGGACGTGGCCCTTTCCCACGATAACACGGCGCCTATCTACGGGATTTTCAAGAAGATGGGTGCGGAGCGGGTTTTCGATCCCGAGATGCACGCCATCTTCCTCGATCACGCCGCACCCGCACCGACGACGGCGCACGCAGAAAACCACCGCATCATCCGTGAATTCGTTCGCGAGCAAGGCATCCCGCATTTCTACGAAGTCGGGCGCGGCATTTGTCACCAGGTGCTGGTCGAAGAGGGGCTGGCGCTTCCGGGCGAGATCGTACTGGGATCGGATTCGCACACGCCGCACGCCGGTTCGATGGGTGCCTTCGGCGCCGGTATCGGCCGCAGCGAGATGGCTTCCATCTGGGCCATCGGCTCTCTCTGGCTGCGTGTGCCGGAAAGCATCAAGATCGTCGTGCACGGCCGTCTCGTGGAAGGCGTTTCCGCCAAGGATCTGGCGCTGCACGTCATCGGCGAGAACGGCGCCGACGCGGCGCTCTATCAATCGGTCGAATGGCACGGCGAGGCGATCGCCGCCCTCGACATTTCCCAGCGCGAGGTGCTGCCCAACATGATGGCCGAAATGGGCGCCAAGAACAGCTACGTTCCCGCAGACGAGAAGACTTTCGCTTATCTCGAAGGCCGGGCGAAACGCGCCTACGAGCCCGTCTTTCCGGACGATGATGCCAGCTACGCAAGAATTCTCGAGTACGATGCGGCGCAGATTCAACCCATGATCGCCTGTCCGCATACCGTGGATAACGTCCGGCCGCTGTCCGAACTGCGTGGCACGCACGTCGACCAGGCCTTTCTGGGCACTTGCACCAACGCCAGGTTAGACGATCTCGCCATTGCAGCAGCGATTCTCGAAGGAAAACACATCGCCAAGGGTGTGCGCATGATCGTCATTCCCGCTTCCTCCGAGGTGTACCTGGAAGCGCTTAAAGCGGGTTATTTGGAAACTTTCGTGCGCGCCGGCGCGGTCATCGAAAGCCCCGGTTGCGGACCCTGCATGGGGAATCACATGGGTGTGCCCGCCATCGGCGAGGTGACGATCAGCAGCGCGAACCGCAATTTCCGCGGGCGTATGGGCACGAAAGAGAGCGAAATTTACCTCGCCAGCCCCGCCGTCGTCGCCGCTTCGGCGGTCGCGGGAGAAATTTCTCATCCGAAGGACGTATCCTGATGGCTAAAAACAATATCATTCGTGGTCGAGTTTGGAAATACGGCGACGACGTCAATACCGACGTCATCTTCCCGGGCAAATACACGTATACGGTCAGCGATCCGAAAGAAATGCCGCAGTATGCCCTCGAAGATCTCGACCCGCGTTTTGTGAAAGAAATGCATCCCAACGACATCATCGTCGCAGGGACGAACTGGGGTTGTGGATCGTCACGCGAACAAGCCGTCACCTGCTTGAAGGAAAGCGGACTCGGAGCGATCGTGGCGAAGAGCATCGCCCGGATTTACTACCGCAACTGCATCAACGCAGCGCTGCCGGCTTTGATTTGCCCCGCAGCGGTCGACGCCATCGAAGACGGGGAAACCATCGAGATCGATCTCGAGAGCGGTTCGATCGGCTGCGCTGGCGGGGAATTCAGTTTCCCGCCGCTCCCGGAAGCGGTGATGAAGATCTTCGACGCCGGCGGCCTGGTGCCCTATACCCGGCAGCGGTTGGAGCAGATGAAATCCCCACCCCCGACCAACGAGTAATAATCGTAATCTGACGTTGATCGCTCAACGATCCTGAATTGAGGAGAACTATTGAATGGCGAAATATCAAATTGCTTGGATGCCCGGAGACGGCATCGGCGTCGATGTGATGGACGCCGCCCGTATCGTACTCGATGCGCTCGGCCTCGACGCCGAATACATTCCCGCCGACATCGGCTGGAAATTCTGGTGTACGGAAGGAGAAGCACTTCCCGAACGGACGGTCAAGATCTTAAATGATTGCACCTGTGGATTGTTCGGCGCGATCACCTCCAAGCCCAAGGATGAGGCGGCCAAAGAACTCGCCCCCGAACTGCAGGATAAAGGATTTTCCTACCGCAGCCCGATCGTGCGTCTGCGGCAGATTTTCGACCTGTACACCAATCTACGACCGTGCAAGGCGTTTCCGGGGAATCCCCTGAATTCCCGCGACGACATCGATCTGGTCGTCTTTCGGGAGAACACGGAAGGATTATACAGTGGCGTCGAATTCTACCCCTTGCCGGACGAAGTACGCACCGCGATGGCGGAATTCAGCCCGGCGATGTCGCGTTTCGACGGCGTTCCCGGCGCCGAAATCGCCATCAGCCTGCGCGTGATCACCAAAAATGGCGCCACCCGTATCGTGCGCCAGGCCTTCGAATTTGCCCGGAAATTCGGCTACCCCACCGTCACCCTGGTCGAGAAGCCGAACGTACTGCGCGAAACCAGCGGTCTAATGACCCGCCAGGCGAGAGAAATCGCTGCGGAATACCCGGACATCGAACTCTGGGAAACCAACATCGACGCGCAGATGATGTGGCTGGTAAAGAACCCGACGGATTACGGCGTCCTGGTGACGTCGAACATGTTCGGGGACATCGTTTCCGATCTGGCGGCGCAGTTGGTCGGCGGCCTGGGTTTCGCTTCCAGTGGAAACATCGGCGACGATTTCGCGGTCTTCGAACCCACGCATGGATCGGCCCCGAAATACGCCGGTCAGTACAAGGTCAACCCTACGGCGATGCTGCTTGCGTTGAAACTGATGTTGGATTGGTTGGGCGAGAACGATCTGGCTGAAAGCCTGGAGCAATCCATCCGTAAAGTGATCGCAGACGGAGAGACCCGCACCTACGATATGGGCGGATCCAGCTCGACGCTCGACGTTGCCAACGCCGTCGTGGCACAATTGTAAACATTTGTAGGAGATAAAGAACGATGGATTCAATAAGCCGTGAAATGGCAGTATTCGCCCGAAATCTTACTTATGCGGACATTCCCGCAGGGGCGAAGCATGAAGCTAAGCGCTTCTTACTGGACAGCGTGGGCTGCGCTCTTGCGGCTACACGAAACGAAGACATGCAGGCGATGCTGCGTTTCACGGAAAAACTCGGCGGCACGCCCGAAGCCACGGTGATCGGCAGCGGTCTGCGCACCAACGCACCCAACGCCGCCTTGATGAACTGTCTGCTCACCCGTGCGATGGATTACAACGACATATACTGGGAGCAGGACCCCAGCCATCCCTCCGACCTTATCGGCGCCGCACTGGCTGCCGCAGAGGCAAACGGAAAAAACGGGGCAGAGATGCTCACGGCCATCGTCCTGGCCTATGAGTTGGAAATGCGCTGGTGTCATGCCGCCCATCCCGGCGTTCGGGAAGTCGGTTGGCACCATGCCACGCTGACGCAGTTCGTCAGCCCGCTGGTGGCGGGCAAATTGTACGATCTCGATCTCGACCAACTCGTCGCCGCGGTCGGCATCAGCGGCAGTTCGCATTTCACCCTCGGCGGCGTCGTCGCCGGCCATCTGACGAACATGAAGAACACCGCCGATCCCCTGGCCTCGCAGGCCGGCGTCATCGCTGCACTCATGGCAAGTGAAGGTTACGAAGGGCCGGTGGAAGTGATCGAAGGCAAAGAAGGCTTGATCGAGGTCATCTCCAACGTCGAATGGAAGACGGACGAGCTGCTTGAAGGACTCGGTGAAGAATTCATCATCACCCGCTGCGGTTACAAAGCCTATCCCACCGAAGCCCTCACTCACCAGCCAATTTCCGCCGCGCTGCAGGCGCGCAGCGCGCTCGGCGTCACCCACGACGAGGTGGCGGAAATTCTGGTCGAGACGACGACGCGCGGCGCCGACATCCTCTCCGATCCGAGTAAATACAAACCTGAAACCAAAGAGACCGCCGATCACAGCCTGCCCTACGTGATCGCCGCCGCGATCGTGGACGGTAACGTGCTGCCCGATTCCTTCAGCGACGAGAAATTGAAGGACCCCGCAATCCGGGCGACGCTGCCGAAAATCAAGGTCGTTGCCGATCCGGAAATCGACGCGCTCTTCCCCGGCGTGAAACGCGCTCGCGTGACCATCACCTGTAAAGATGGGCGCAGCCATACCGCCCAGACAGACGTCGCAAAAGGTGCTCCAGAGAACCCACTCAGCGATGAGGAAATCGCCGCAAAATTCCAGGCCAACGCACAAGGCGTCGTCAGCGATGATCGTTTGGATGAAATCGTCGAAGCGACCTGGAACGTCGATCGCACAACGGACATCGCAGCCTATATGACGCTGCTCATCTCTGATGTGTGAGGCAGGCCAACCCGAAGAATCAAAAACGTGGCAGTCCATCGAGCGGCTGCCACGTATTGTTTTTATAGTTCCTCAGCCGAACATTCCGGAGGGACGCTCTCCATTTTCATCGTTTGCCGGCGGCGGCACCTGTTTCATCTCCTCACCTCCGGAATCCGTATACGCAGGTGGTGAGACAATTCCCGGGGAGATAACGTTTTGGGATGAAGTCGGATTTGCAAGCCGCACAGCACGATGAAAGAGATAGCCGATAACCAGGATCGCAATTCCCATGATGGTGATGAGGACTCCCGCTCCCATCACTTCTCCCGTGACCTTTTCCCGCACGGCGGTCACTGGAATCAGCAGCATTTCGTACAGTGCGCTGGATTGCTGGCGGAATTCCACCGAAGCCTCCTGCCAGTAGCGGGTGAATGTGCTGCCTGCTGAAAAACCAAGCGCGATGGTCAATAGGCCGGCGATCAACACCGGCAGACCCCACCAGATGGCGACATCGCGCCAGGAACGAATGGCCAGGATCATGATCAGCCCCAACAGAGCGGCAGACAGCAGCCAGCCTCCCATGGTGAAAGCACGGATCGTACGAATGCGTTCCTTCAAGAGCAGCACATCATCGAGGTTCAGATCGTTCTGTTCAGTATCGAACGCAGAGAAGGTCGCCGGTAAATCACGGAAGAAACTCTGGAAGCGCCGTGTGGCGAAGTCGATCAACTCGGACCGGAAGGGTTCCGGCGGCTCGCAGTAAAGAATCACCGGGTGTCCCGCCTCCACTGATGCTTGCTGCATGCGGTCCACCTGCTCCTGCGTGCACGTGGGCCAGGAGTCGACGATCAAATCGATGACTTCCAGCATGCTTTCGCCTTGCATCCGCGCTTTGATCGGCCGCAAGTCGATCTCGATGCCCGGCGTCAGCCGGTCATCATCGAGCCAGGTGTGGATCGACATGACGGCTCCCTTGATCTGGTTTTCCATCCAGGCGTCCGGCAGCAGCAGGTCGACGATACGATCCCATTCGTCGACCGACAGATCGCTGAGTGCCTGGCGGACTTCCGAATCGTCCTCGAAATCGTCGCCGAATTCCATCTCGGAAAGCATCTCTGTGATGCTGCGCCGAAGAACGCCGGATGCAATCAGACTCTCGTTCAGCGTGCTGCTGAGCTCCTCGGGATTGAAGATCACGGTCGAACTGAAGAAGGCCAGCAATCCAATCGGCAGCGTGATGATGAAAACCAGCGCAAAAATGGCAGCCAGGATTCTCATCGACAGTGTCAGACAATTCATCGGTTGTGGCAATACTTTTCTCCTCGTTTACGCCCCATCCTTGCAATCACAAACGTGTATCGCGTGTACACCCGCCTCTTGGCAGCAAATTATACACTCGAGCCTCGCACGCGGATAGAAACGAAAAAAGAGGCGCAGTGAGCGCCTCGCTTTTCGTTTGCCATTCGATTGAAAAACCGATGACGGAATTCGAAATTCCTATCGAAAGTCGTCCATGACTTTTTCGAGGGCCTCTTTAGCGGGCCGTAATTGATCCTGCTGAAGCCGGGCGAGTGGCTTGTCGACGAGATTTTCCACCGATTGGAACGTTTCCTGGTTCAGGTTGAGGTAGATCAAGCCCGTAGCCAGGATTTCGGCACAGCAGGTTTCCTCGAGAAGCTGCATGGCTGCAAGCCTGTCCGAAGCATCGTGGTTGTGCTCCAGCTTCTTGAGCACCAAACGGGACTTGTTGTGCAGTTCGACTTCGACGATTTCCCCAGGCTCGATCTCCATCTCAATTTCATCGTACGAAGGAACCCAGGTGACGTCGTGCAAGGGATATTCGTGTTCGATTCCCCACGAATAACTCTTCGTGGATTCATCGCGATTGTTGAACGTCACGCAGGGGCTGATGATGTCGAGCACCGCCGTCCCTTGGAAGTTGAGCGCGGATTTCAACAGTTCCTTAACCTGCTTGGGATCTCCCGCAAAGGATCGCGCCACGAAACCGCAGTTGGCGATGAGCGCTTCCATGCACAAATCGATCGGCATGAAAGGATTTACGCCCATCTTCTTCAACTTCTGCCCCTGATCGGCGGTCGCGGAAAATTGACCTTTGGTCAGCCCATAAACGCCGTTGTTTTCGATGATGTAAACCATGGGCACGTTGCGGCGCATGAGGTGGATAAATTGTCCGATGCCGATGCTGGCAGTGTCTCCATCTCCGGAGACTCCGATCGTCTTCAACGAGCGGTTTGCGATGGACGCGCCGGTCGCGATGGACGGCATGCGCCCATGCACGGCGTTGAAACCATGCGAACGGCTCATGAAATATGTCGGGCTTTTACTCGAACAGCCGATCCCGGAAATCTTGATCACGTTCTCGGGTTGTATCGAGAGATCATAGCAGGCTGCCATGATCTGGCTCGAGATGGAATTGTGCCCACAACCCTGGCACAAGGTAGTTGGCCGCCCCTTGTAATCCGATCTGGAGAGGCCGATCTCGTTAACCTTTTTTTTAGCTCTTCCGTTGCCATTATCCTTCATGTCGTTGTTCCTCTGCGTTTCGAACTGCCTCGAATGTCCAATCCGCATCGAGCGGTACGCCGTTGTTCTTGGTCAGGGAAACCAACTTCGTCGCCAGTGCAGGCCATTCGAGCTGCAGCAGTTGATGCATCTGGCCGGCTGTGTTCATTTCAATGACGTACACGACCTCGTGTTCTTGAATAAAATCTTCGACGGTTTTGGAAAAGGGGATCGCGCGGATGCGTAAATAATCCGTCGCCAGGCCTTCCCCCGACAGGTATTCGCGTGCCTCGATGATGGCAGGATCCGTCGATCCGAAGGCAATGATCCCCACTTCAGCATCGCCCATTCGCTGCACCACGGGAGCAGGCAGCGCATCACGGACGTTATCCAACTTCCGCCAAAGCCGTTCGATGTTGGCGTCCCAATCTTGCGCATTTTCGCTGTAAATCGCCCGCTCGTCGTGCCCAGTGCCGCGGGTGAAGAACGCCGCCAGGGGATGATCCGTTCCCGGAAGTGTGCGTGGTGCGATGCCGTCACCATCGACGTCACGATAGCGGCCGTAATCTCCCAGCTTTTCCAGGTCTTGCGCGGACAATACCTTGCCGCGATCCATATCTACTTCGGGGTACTGGAACGGTTTCGATACCCACTGATTCATGCCAAGGTCCAGGTCGCTGAGTACGAAAACCGGAGTCTGGAACCGCTCGGCCAGATCGAATGCACGCCAGCCGAACTCGAAACACTCATGCGGCGCGGCGGGGATGAGTATCGTGTGGAGAGTGTCGCCATGACTGAGAAAGCGTAATGTGAGCACGTCACCTTGCGAGGTGCGCGTGGGCAGGCCCGTGCTGGGACCCATACGCTGTACGTCCCAGATTACGATCGGTATTTCGGCGAAGAAAGCCAGGCCGGTGAATTCAGACATGAGCGAAATTCCCGGCCCGGAAGTCGAGGTCATGGCTCGTGCGCCGACCCATCCTGCGCCGACGGCCATCCCAATTGCGGCGAGCTCATCCTCGGCCTGGATCACGGCGTAAGTGGCTTTACCCGTCTCGGGATCGCTGCGCAGATGAGGCAAGTAGTATTCGAGCGTCTCCGCGAGACTGGAAGCCGGCGTGATCGGATACCAGGAAGCAACGGTCACGCCGCCATAAATCGCGCCCAATGCAGCCGCCGTATTCCCATCGACCAGAAGGAGTTCTTCGTCTCTCGGCATCCGTTCGACTCGGTAAGGGTCGCGCTTGGGCAGGTTATCGCGCGCCCACGATGCCGCCAATTCGATCATTTTCATGTTCAAGGCGATGGATTTCTCCCGGCCGCCGAAATGGGTATCCAAAGCCGAGCGGATCTCTTCGATATCGATCTCCAGGATTTCGGTCAGCACGCCTACATAAGCCATGTTGGCTACGTACTCGCGCAGTTGTTTGGGAGAGTCTGCTTCGTGAACGAGATCACGAATCGGTATGGGGTAGAAGATTATGTCCGGGCGATCCGCCGGTTCGGCTAAACGATCGTCGTAAAAACAAACACCACCCTGTTTCAAATCTTTGAGATCATCGCGAAACGTCGCCATGTTCATGGCGACGAGCAGATCGGCTTTCAGTTTGTTTGCCGTGTAGCCCTTAGCGTTGACACGAATGGTGTACCAAGTCGGCAAACCCTGGATGTTGGATGGGAAAAGATTCTTCCCACAAACCGGTATGCCCATACGGAAAAAAGCCCGTATGAGTGCCAGATTCGAGGTCTGGCTGCCCGATCCATTTACTGTAGCAACGACCAGCGTAAAATCGTTGACGATCGGCCGTTGCGATTCCATTGCATCCGATTCTTCCTTCTGTTTTACTTGAGATTTACTCATAAGGAGTCACTCCCATCGTTCCGACGACTGAATCGATCTCCGCCCTGCTTTCGACTGCCGGCTGATAGTTGTCCATTTCCGAAGATTGCTGCAGCAGACCGATGTGCTTCACGAGCGCCTGGTACCCACTTTCGTAATCACCCGCTATAATCGCATCTACCATCTTCTCGTGATACTCCCACACGCGATGCAGGTAATCGTAATCGCTGTAGCGTTGATAGCCAATCCGCTCGTAAAAATACCAATAGGCTTCCAATATTGCCTTCAAAATGGGGTTGTCGAGCCGCGAGTAAACCATGAGATGGAACTGGCGATGCTCGCTGTGGGGAATCTGTATCGGAGTGCTTTTAAGGCGCTGCCAGGCCCGGTCGACCAATTCTTGCAGCCGCTCTTTGTCCTCATCCTGCAGCAATCGGACTGCATCGTTCCAAAAGCCCGCTTCCAGATGGTTGCGCAGCATACCCAGAGAATCAAATAGCCCGGGATCGGCTTCCATCCCAAACTGCAGTCCGGTGATCAAGGTCGGCGACAAAGAAAAAGCCTGCGTTCGCGTCCCGGTTTTAGGCCGTACCTCGACAAAACCCAGGATGCGCGCGACCTCGAGTTGTTCACGTAATTTACTTCTACTGATCCCGAGCTTTGCAGCGATTTTCTTGATCGGCGGAAGCCTCTGGCCAGGCGGCGCATTCAAACTTGCGAGGTATGTAAGAAACTCGGATTGCATCGTATCATCCATCTCAGACCCTGATCACTGCTTAATCATCTGACATATATTACAAATCCGATCTATTAAAGTCTATCGCACGGATAATTGCATGTCAAACTGAGACAGGCCGATGGATTTCCCGCCCGGGCAGCTTCGGAGTGATATCCGTGAATACCCCATGAGAATGTCCATTCTGGTAAAATGCGATGGTGCTTTTGAGTCGAATTTTCCCGATACTGCGCATCTGTATTCTACTCGCTGCGACTGTGCTGACGCTGCTCCTGCCGCGTTGGCTGCTCCGGCATCGCTACGCCGATCGCATCCTCGATCCGCAAGAAGCTCCTGCGCGACCGATCGCCATCGTTCTTGGCGCAGGCTTGAGACGAGATGGCAGGCCAACGACGGTTCTTGCGGATCGTGTTCGAACAGCCGTTGCGCTGTATCAGTCGGGAAAGGCAGGTAAAATCCTCTTGAGCGGTTCGGTATCAGCCGGCAAAGACGAACCGCAAGCCATGCGATCACTGGCTTTGGAACTTGGCGTTCCGGACGAGGATCTCCTCGTCGATCGGGAAGGAATTCGTACTTTCGAGACTTGTCTGCGCGCAGCCGAAATCTTCGGCATAGACCAGGCGCTCATCGTCACGCAGTTGTTTCATCTACCGCGGGCGATGGCGCTTTGCGAAGCGCATCACGTTGACGCGATCGGCGTTCGTGCCGATCTGCGCCCCTACCGTTCGAGCTTCTTGTGGAACCTGCGCGAGATTCCCGCCAGCCTGCGAGCCTTCTGGGACGTATATCGACATCATTCCGTAGACGAGAAAGAACCGGCAGAGCTGGGCTCACAGGAACCGAATTGCAGTTGAGATGATGGAACGTCAGCAGGCGATAAATTTGCTCGACCAATACGTCAAGAATCAATCCCTCCGGCGCCACATGTACGCGGTGGAAGCTGCGATGCGGGATTATGCCTTGCGCATGGACGGCGATCCGCAGGAATGGGGACTGGCGGGCTTGCTGCATGACTTCGATTGGGAAATCCATCCGAACCTGGATTCGCATCCCCAAGACGGCGCGCCAATCTTGCACCAACACGGCGTTCCCGAACGCATCGTCCTGTGCGTCCTCAGTCACGCAGATCACACGGGCGTGCCGCGAAAAACGATGATGGATCGCGCACTCCATGCATGTGATGAGATTACCGGCCTCATCACGGCAGTCGCTCTCGTGCGTCCATCAAAATCGATCCTCGACGTAAAAGTCTCCTCTGTGCGCAAGAAATGGAAGGATCAGCGCTTCGCCGCCAACGTCGATCGCCAGGAGATCGCCTCCGCCGCCGGGGAACTCGGGGTAGATCTATGGGACCACGTGCAGAACGTTCTCGAATCGATGCAGTCGATCGCTTCCGACCTCGGCCTTGCAGGTGAAGAGCAGTGAAATCGTGGGTTAATCGTCGAAATGTTACGCCTTGGGGTCTTGCACCGCTGCTGGTATAATGCCACGATCCTAAAGCGGGAACGATAAACGAACGGGACAATGACCAAATCACCTGAAGCTACATCCACTGAACCAACGATCTGTCGAATCTGCGGGAGCAAGCTGGGCCCGAATGCCACGCGTTGTGTCGTTTGCGGCACCCCCGTTGGTTCCGAAGGAGGGCAGCGATTTTCTGGCGGGTCCCAGGTCACGCTCTCTTTGCCGCTCGCGATTGGCTTACTTGCACTCTTCACCTTTCTCGCGGCAGGCCTGACCTTCGCCGCTACACGGCTGGTAGGGTCAGCGCCGGGTGAAGAACCGGAAAGCACCCCGACGGACACACCCACAGTGACGGCAACGCTTCAAGCATCCCCAACAGAGACGGTTGCGCCCCCACCGACAGCACTGCCGACGCTCGAATACATCGTGATCGCCAACGATACCTGCATCGCCATTGCCGTGCGGTACGACATTTCGATCCAATCCATCCTCCAGGCCAATCCTGGCTTGACGGCGGATTGCATTCTCTCCGTGGGCCAAAAGATCAATATCCCACAACCTACGCCTACGGCGTCTCCGGAGCCGACTTCGACACTTCCACCGGATGAAGCTACTCAAGCTGCTTGTGAGACGATCACCTACAAGGTCGAAGCCAATGACACCCTCAGCGGCATCGCGCAGAATTACAACGTAGATGTCCGTGCGATCCTGGACTATAACCGACTGAACAACGAAACCGTTTACCTGGGACAAATTCTCATCATCCCACTTTGCGAACGCCTGCCCACGCCCGGCCCTTCTCCAACCGCCACGCCACCGCCTCCTCACCCGGCGGCAAATTTACTCCTTCCGCAGGATGGTGCAGCATTCACGTTGGCAAACGATACGATCACCCTGCAATGGGCATCCGTCGGCGTGCTGCGCGAGAACGAACTTTACGAGGTCACTGTGGTGGACATCACCGAGGGATCGGGAACTCGACGAATCGTCGGCTACGTAAGCGACACGAAATACATCGTGCCCACCTCCTTCCGCCCGCAGGAGGAACTCCCGCACATCATGCGCTGGTCCGTGCGTGTAGTTCGACAGGTTGGGCTCACGGAAGAGGGCGAGCCGATTTACGAATCGGGCGGTACCGAGAGCTTGAAACGTGTATTCACCTGGTCGGGCGCAGCGGTTGAAGCCACCCCGGCGCCGTAAGCAGAAGATCCAATGAGTAAAGCAAAAGGCGGGTGAAAACCCGCCTTTATAATTCCAATTGCACAATCATGGTTCCGGTATGCTCGCTATAACGGGAGCGCCTCGATCGTTTTGCGCACGCGTTCTGCAGACGCCTCCAGAGCTTGCATTTCCGCTTTGTTCAATTCGTACTCGATGATTTGCTCGACCCCACTTTTTCCCAGTTTGACGGGTACCCCGAAGAAGATTCCAGATTGTCCGTATTCCCCATTCAGGTAGGCGGAGGCGTTAACGACTTTTTTTCGATCGAGCAGGATGGCTTCGACCATTTGCGCCAGGGCTGCAGAAGGAGCGTAGAAAGCACTGCCGGTTTTCAATAGAGAGACGATTTCACCACCGCCTTTTCGGGTCCGTTCGATGATCGCTTTCAGCCGTTTGGGCTTCAAGATTTTTTGCAAGGGCACACCCGCGACGTTGGAATGACGGGTGAGCGGCAGCATGTCATCCCCATGCCCACCGAGAACGTAGCAATGCACGTTCTTCACACTGACTTCCAACTCCATGGCCACGAATGCCCGCATACGCGCCGAATCGAGAATGCCCGCCTGTCCGACCACTCGTTCGCGCGGCAGGCCGCTTTTCTTCATGGCCAGATAACTCATCGCATCCAATGGATTGGTGAGGATGATGTAGATCGCATCCGGAGAGACTGCGACCGAACTCTCCACGGCGCTGGAAACGATTTTTGCATTGGCCGCTAAAAGATCGTCGCGGCTCATGCCCGGTTTTCTCGGCAAGCCTGCGGTGATCACGACGACGTCCGAATCGGCTGACTCCGCATAACTGTTCGACCCGACGACGTGCACATCTGAGCCGATGACCGGCAGTGCCTCCATGAGATCGAGCGCTTTGCCCTGCGGTACACCCTCGACGATATCGATCATGACGATGTCTGCGATCTCTCGTTCGGCAAGCCAATGGGCAGTCGTCGCACCGGTATGTCCTGCGCCTACGATCGTCACCTTCGCCATTTCACCTCCAGATAATCGTTACAAACAACCAGTTTATTAACAATTTTATCCAAGCGAGGAGGCAAACCAAAGCCGATCTGCATGGCGATCGGTCGCCGCATGTTCGAACTCTGTGTCCTCGATGTGAACCCCCTCCCCTTCCTCCACGCGGCCGACGACCCACAGGGGTAATCCCTTTTCTTGCGCGTTGGAAAGAAACGCGTTCAAGTTGACTCTGGGAACGCATAATATCAACCCGCCGGAAGTCTGCGCGTCGAACAACAGCATGCGATTTTCCTCGTCGATCGAACCCGAGAACGTCACACGCTCCCCGAAGTAAGACCGGTTGTCGATGCTTCCACCGGGGAAATTCCACGTTTCGGCATACGAGCGAGCGTTGGCCAAAAATGGGATCTCCGGTAAATAGTAGCGAAAAGCCACCCGCGACGCCTCGGCCATTTCCACGCTGTGTCCGAGCAGACTGTAGCCCGTCACGTCCGTCGCTGCCTTAACTCCGAATTTCCTGGCCAAAACCGATGCGGGACCGTTCAAACGTGACATCCACAGCGTAGCTTGTTTCACGTCCTGTGCTTCGGCGTGGCCGTTCTTCAACGCCGTCGTAGTCACCCCCATGCCGAGTGGTTTCGTCACCACGAGGACATCCCCACTCCTGGCATTGTCTTTTGTCATCAATTCACGTCCGCTGGCAATTCCGATCACCACGAGACCATACTTCGGTTCGCGGTCCTGGATGCTGTGACCACCCGCGATAACTGCGCCCGATTCGCGGACCTTTTCCGCCCCACCCCGTAAAATATCGGATATTACATCTAGATCTAGATCCGCCGGGAAAGCGGAGATGTTTAAAGCCAGGATCGGATCTGCGCCCATGGCAAAAATGTCAGACAGTGCGTTCGCCGCAGAAATCGCGCCGTAATCGTAGGCATCATCGACCACTGGAGTGAAGAAGTCCGTCGTAACGACCAACATCCTTTCTTCATCCAGGCGCCACACGGCCGCGTCGTCCGGCATATCCAGGCCAACGATCAAATCCGGGTATTCCTCGGCGTGAAATATTTCTTGTAGTGGGCGCAGAACCTGCGCAAGCGTCTCGGCGTTTAGCTTAGACGCTCAACCTGCGCAGGAAGAAAGACTGGTCAGCCGAATCTGGCGACCAGAACTTCCGCGTTCGCCGACGCGCTCTTCTTCCATCATCAATTTCGATTGGCCTTTCCTGATATAGGTATTACGAACACGCTGATATGGAGTTCATCAGTCTGAATTTTAGGCGTTGGGGCTGGTGATGTCAACATAGCGTTTATCCAATGTGTGTGCTGGCTTATTGCTTGAGGATAATGGGTAGTTCCGCCAACGCTTTTGCCAGCCGCGTTCCGTACCAGGCGATCAAACGTCCGTCGAGCGGGACGACGCGGTGGTTTCGAACCGCCGGCGTATCGGCCAACAATTCCTTCAACTCATCCACGTCGGATTTGGAGAAAACATACGGTTCATTCGGGATCAAGATCAATTCCGGAACCCGTTTGGTCACCTCAGCTGGCAGAACGCGCGGATAGCGGGTATCGCGCTCTCCCGGCTCTTCGGGTTCGGCCTGCCCCAGATCCGCCAGCAAGGGGTATCGCCGTTCGCGTTCTTCGAACACATTCATTCCGCCGCAGTGCCGCAAGACGTTGTGGCAGTAAGTATCATGGTTAAAAGTCATCCACCATGTGCCCACGGGATCGGTTTGCTCCCGCCAGATCGGACAGAATACACGGGCGGACGGGGCATCCCAGGAAGCTCGCGATACCCAATCCAAAGACGTCTCAATCACGCGAAGCCGCTCTCTATTTTCCTGTTCGACATTAAACAGGCGCACCATAGCCCAAAGAATCTTGAGTGCGTCTTCCACACAACGCGGGAATGTCAACCATACGGGTATCCCAGTTGATCGTAGAGCTTCGATCGTCGATTTGTCGTTTTCTTCCCGGCCGGCGATCACCAAATCCGGTTTTAGCGCCGTTATAGCTTCCATCTCGCCGTCCAGGATACCGCCAACGCGGGTGACGTCCGCAGCGATGGAATCTGGCAGAGGGCAATGATCGGTTGCGCCGACCAGCCTTTCACCGATGCCAAGTTCGATCATACTTTCTGTAAGGGACGGTACCAGACTTACGACACGAGCGGGCACCCGGGAGAGATTTGGAGGCTGAATGAAATCCGGATGATTCATGCCTCGCTCCAGCCTCTTCCCAGGGCAATTACGGGTTTCATCGCACTCCACACTTCGACGTTTCCTTGTGGACCGAGGGCGAAGATCGAATCGTGTGGCAAGCCGATAGCGAAGGCGCGCTCGCGTCCGGCGAGCAACGCTCGAATTCGATCGTCTTCCATGGGTGCCGCCTCGTCGGGCAGCACGACCGCATTAGGAATCCAATCCAATCCCGGCTTTATATCTCCATCCAACGGAGAAAACACCCAGGAACCCAGGCTCGCAACGACCGGACCCAGAACCATGATCATACGGTTTTGGCGAAAGAAATCGGCGGCAGAATTCCCTGAACCCAAGGGATCGATTTGCGCGACCCAATCCAGAGCCAACCCGCCGACGAAGAACACGAAACCGGCTTGCGATACCGCCGCAACCGTTTGCTCATAACTGAGGTCCCACAAATCGACAACCGTCAGCTCCACGCCGGTCAGTGTCTCATAGTCATCGATGAAATCATCCACAGCTTCAAAATCGTCGGAGCCCAACGTCAGGCAAAGCGGCGGGTAGGACAGGTCAATAAGCGCCAGCATGCGTTCCATCAGCATGGGCGTTTTATCCCCCAGGCTGGGAACGCGATTGCTGAGGACCAGCCAGCCTTTGGAATCAGGTTTTCGGAAAGCGGGGAGGACTTCACTCATTTTCGTTCAACAACGACCAGGCAGCCGCCGCAAGCAGCGCAGCCGCTCGAGATAAAACGGCCTCGTCAAAATCGAACCGAGGATTGTGATGCGATTCGCAAAGCCCCTTCTTCCGATTATTGCTGCCCATAAGCACGTAGCAGCCCGGAATCGTTTGCATCATGAAAGCCATATCCTCGGAAGTCATCGACACTTCGGTGTCGCTCAACGTTGCTTTGGGAAACATACCTGCGGTCAGGTTCGCCACCTTCGCGGTCAATTCTGCGTCGTTGACCACCGGTGGTGTAAGCTGCCGTATATCTACTTTTGCCGTACAGCCCATCGAAGCCGCAATCCCCATGGCGATCTCTTCCACGCGGCGCAGAACCATCTTGCGCACTTCCGGGAGAAAGGTTCGAATGGTGCCGCGGAGCCGGGTCCGTTCGGGGATCACATTGAAAGTCTCACCAGCGTGTACCTGCGTCACACTGATGACCGCCGATTCGAGAGGATCGACGTTTCTCGAAACGATGGATTGCAGGGCAGTGACCAATTGCGCGGCCGTCAGAACCGGATCGACCGCCTCGTGGGGAATGGCGCCATGCCCGCCTTTACCCGTAATGGTGACTTCGAATAATTCCGCTCCCGCCATGACCGGACCCGGCGTGAGGCCGATCCAATCCACGGGTCTTTCATTCCACAAGTGAAACGCAAGTGCATAATCCGGCTCCGGATCGGCCAACACGCCCTCACGAACCATGCCTTCTGCGCCGCCGAGGCCTTCTTCGGCAGGTTGGAACACGAACTTGACCTTTCCGGCCAACTGATCGCGCCTTTCGGCAAGCATCCGGGCAATCGTGATGCCAACAGCCGTATGCCCATCGTGCCCACAAGCGTGCATCACCCCGGGTATTGTGGATGCATATGGAACGTCGTTCGCTTCCTGGATAGGCAAAGCGTCCATGTCGAAACGCATCAGAACGACCGGTCCTGATCGTGAACCTTCCAGCAGCGCGATTACGCCGGTTTGGGCCACTTCCGTACGCACCTGCAGCTCGAGTTCATTCATCGCAGCCGCAACGATCTTCGCCGTGCGCTTCTCCTCGAATCCCAATTCCGGATGCCGATGAAGATCACGCCGTCGTGCAATCGTGTCGTTCTTCAGTGATTTTGCATGTTGGATGAATGCAATGTAATCCAACGTCGTCTTTCCTAACGCCTCAAGTCGATGCGTTTGAACGTTTCGATGTATCGCGGTACTTCGGGCGGACTGTCTCGATCCAGCATGCGCTCACGAATTCTTTGCGCCAGCTGTTCCATGTCTTTGATCTGACTTTTATGTTCTTGCAGCGCCTTGATTTTCAAGTCGACGAAGCGGGTGACGTCGAGCACCGTATTGGGATGCTGCGCCATAGATACGTACACTTGTTCGACCTTGTGCGGCTCCACACCTTCCGTGTCCAACATTTCCGTAAAGTACAGTCCCGAACCCGCTGCCGGGAACACAGCGTCGATGGTGGCCTGACCCGCCGCGCGATGGTCGGGATGGTTGATGTAACGGGCGCCGGGAAAATAATTCGTCGGATCGCACGTGACCACGATGTTTGGCCGTTTGATGCGGATGGCGCGTACCAGATCCTTGCGCAGTTGGATGTCCGGTACGAGATACCCATCGGGATAGTCGAGGAATTCGACTTCCTTTACCCCAAGGATTTTTGCCGCTGCCCGTTGTTCTCGCATACGCAGCTCGGCGAGTGCCTTCGAATCCGTGCCCACCTCGTCGTTGCCTTTATCGCCACGCGTGAATAAGAGGTAGCTCACGTCCCAGCCCAGAGAGGTCCAGCGAGCGATCGTGCCGCCACAGAAAAATTCCGGATCGTCAGGATGTGCCAACATCACGAGGACCCGGGTATTTTGATCGTGGTCATTATTTTGATCGTCCATGTCTGTCCTTAATTCTCTACACAATCGCATCCGCCGTTCGTTTTTTTCTTGCACGATTGTTGGGCCTTCGCCGATAAATTCTTCAGTTCTTCATACGGCTCGATTTCGTCCGCCGGGAACTCGACGTTTCGCCCGTCTTCCATTTGAACGATGACGGCCCTTTTCAAAGCCAACACGTCGACAACTTTCCCCTCTCCCATCGGCGTCACCACGCGTTTCTTGCGCTTTGGCAGATTCTTCCTCGCTTCAACATACAACTTGTATTCATACAGCAAGCAGCAGCGCAATCTGCCGCACATGCCTGTGATTTCTTCTGGGTTGAGCGAGATACTCTGTGCTTTCGCCATACGAATGGAAATGGGGCTGAATTCCGTCATGTACAGCGAACAACAACGTGTTTCCAATCCACAAGCGCCCAGGCCACCAAGGATCTTGGCCATGTCACGCGGACCAATTTGACGCAGCTCGATTCGCGTGCCGCGGTAGGTCTTCCTCAAGCTGGAATGCAGTTCCTTCAGATCGATCTTCTCATCACCCTCGATGTGATAGAAAAACGTCAGGCGCGCTCCATCGTAGGAATACTCCGCCTTGGCGATTTTTACCCCCTCCAATTCCAGTCGCTCGACATCCTCCCGGCACGCCTCCAGCACTTCCTGCTCGCGTTTTTGCCAGATCCGCTGCATGACGAGCTCTCGCGCTGAGGCGCTCCTCTCCACCTTCTTCCAGGAGCCTTCGGAAGGCTTGGGCGGTTTTTCCGGCTGATTCACGACCTGACCCAGTTCGCGGCCGCGACTGGTCGATACGATGACATAATCACCGGGCTTTACTTCCGGCACGTTACTCGCGTCGAAGTGATACAATTTGCCGAGTTCATTAAATCGCACACCCACGACTTTGCTCGTGGACTCTCTTTTCGCCATAACCAACCTTTACGCTTGTTCCCTCTCCCACTGCAATTAATATAATCCAACCTCAGCCACATTCTACTTTTTTCTTTTCTTCCAGCAAGTTCAATCGATTATCTCCAACGGTATGCTTTGTTTCTTATCCATCGCAAGCAGGCTGATCTTGGCGGCGATTTTTTCAGCGATGGAAACGAGCGCTTGCGCCACTGCGGATTCCGGACGATCCAACACGATCGGTTTGCCTGAGTCGCCCGATTCGCGAACGATCGCATCCATCGGGATTTCTCCGAGTAATTCAACCCCCGTCTCGCCGGCGAGTTTCTTTCCCCCTCCGTGTCCGAAGACATCCACGCGCTGTCCATCCGGCAGTTCGAGATAGCTCATGTTTTCGACGACGCCTAAAATCGGAACATCCATCGTGCGGAACATTTCCAGCCCGCGCCGGGCGTCTTCCAGGGACACGTTCTGCGGCAGCGTAACGATCACTCCACCGGAGAGTGGAACTGATTGGGCGAGGCTCAATTGCGCATCCCCCGTCCCTGGAGGCAAGTCTACAATGAGGTAATCAAGATCGCCCCAGGCAACGTCGTTGATGAATTGCTGGATCGCGCTGTGGAGCATCGGGCCTCGCCAGATGATCGGCTGTTCGGGTCGGACGAGAAATCCAATCGACATCACTTTCACGCAGTACGATTCGGCGGGGATCATTTTCCCACCTTGCGGCGTGGGCATAGCGTCCAACCCCATCATCGTCGGCACGTTGGGACCATAGATATCCGCATCGAGCAAGCCGACTCTGGCGCCCGATTTTGCCAATGCAGCGGCGACGTTCACGGCAACGGTTGTCTTTCCCACCCCGCCCTTGCCCGAAGCAATGGCAATCGTATTTCGCATCGTCTGGATGCCTTTATCTTTGATGCGGCGATCTGAAGGCACACTTGCACCGAATTCGATGTCCACCTCTGAAACGCCGGAAATGGCCTCGACGGCGCTGCGCGCGCTCGTCTCGATGTGGCTTTGCAGGGGGCAGGCAGGAGTGGTCAATTGTATCCGGAAGCTGACCTTATCTCCGTCGATCCTCAAATCCTTGATCATATCCAGGCTGACGAGATCTTGATTTAACTCCGGGTCGATTACTTCACCCAACGCAGCCAATACCTTCTCTTCCGTTACCTCGGTTTTATTAGCCATTTTAAGAGTCTCCAAACGATGATTCGTACACTTCGTCGATAATCGGCGCTGCGTTTCGCATGAATTCACTCACGTCCTGATAGGCTCGATCGTAACACTGAAGTAAATTCGAATCCGTATCCCGATAGCGCCGTACGGCATGTTGCGCACACGTCGTGCAGCCGCGCAGCGCTCGATACGAATTCGTGTGGCAATTGAGGCAGTTGCACATGCGTACGATGAGCAGGCTGAACGCCAGATGATCGACCGATGCCTCAGGGCTTGCCAGGACTTGATCGATGAGATCCCGCCATGATTCACCGCGCAGATTGCGCAGATGCGGCGTCACCCGCATCGGGTAAATAATCTCGGTGTCGCTATGGTACACGAATCATCCTATCTGTTCTTTAGAAGAGGATCTTACGCAGAACCCGCGCGCCTTCTGGCATTTTTAGCAGCTTCCTTTTCTGCACGAGCTGCTTCTTCGACGGCATAATCCGAAGGGCGGATCGAACGGTAGTACTCGACGGGTCGCGACAAGCGATCCTTATCGAAGATGTGACTCTCCAGGCGATTGTAGGAAGCGAGTTCGTAATCGTGATCCATCTTTATCGCATCGAACGGGCAAAACTCCGCACACAAACCACAGTTCATGCAGATATCGATGTCGATATAGAAATTCGTCGGTGCAGGTATCGGCCGTCCCGTCTCCGGATCGTTCGAACGTTCGATCCAGATACACTGCGGCGGGCACACTTTGGCGCAAATGCCGCATGACGTGCATCGATCCTCGATCGTTCCATCCTCCGCTTCCTCGTAAACCAGGAAGGGAATGTATCGGAATCCCTCCGGAAGAGGCAGTTTCTCTTCCGGGTACTGCACGGTGAAAACACCCCGCGCCTTGGGACTCTGACGGGTTAGTATCGCTTCGTCCCGGTAGTAGCGCCTGCCGAGCCAGCGAATGTCGTCGATGTACGTACCGATAAAGTGCTTCAATGTAACGTAAAGCCCTTTTATCAACCCCTCACCAACCATCCGGAGTCCACCACCCTTTCAAACGCTAACGCATCGCTATCGGTCTGTTTCGCCCAGGACGATGTCGATCGAACCCAAAACGGCGACGACGTCCGCGATTTTTTGTCCCTTGCACATCTCACCCATCGCAGTCAAGTTGATGAACGACGGCGCTCGAACGTGATAGCGCCATGGATTGGGTTTTCCGTCGGACACGACATAAAAACCCAACTCGCCCTTCGGATTTTCAACACGACCGTAGGAGTCTCCCCGCGGTACACGCACCTGGTACGGGGATTTTCCGGTTTGAATCTCACCCTGCGGGATATCGCGGATGACTTGCTCCAGGATCCGCAGGCTCTGCCAGATCTCGTCAATGCGGATCAAATAACGGTCGTACACGTCCCCATTATTGCGGACAGGGATGTCGAAATCGAAACGATCGTAAATCGAATACGGATCGGCACGCCGCACGTCGTACGCTACGCCGGAGGCGCGCAGTACCGGGCCTGCCGCAGAATATGCCAGCGCCTGCTCCCGGGTCAGTACCCCGACGCCGATTCCACGCGCGCGTACGATTTCGTTCGAGGTGATGTACAGATCCAATTCCTCGACTTTGCGCGGCAGGCGGTTCGTTACAAGTTCCTTGATGACTTCGAAGGTGCCATCCGGTAGATCGCGAGCCAGGCCTCCGAATCGCAGATAGTTACACATCATGCGAGAACCGGAGACGGCCTCGAAAACATCGAGGACGAGTTCACGCTCGTTGATCGCATACAACGCAGGGGTAAAGAATGCACCCAGATCGTTGAGTAGAAAGCCGATTGCCCACAGGTGGTTGACGATCCTGGTCAGCTCCGCCATCATCACCCGGATGTACTCCGCCCGCTCGGGCACGGCGATACCCATGAGCTTTTCCACCGCCAGTGCGTATCCCAGGTTGTTGCTCATGGAACAAATGTAATCGAGCCTGTCGGTGAAAGGCATGTTCATGATGTAGGTGTTCCGTTCAGCGATCTTTTCGTGATTCCGGTGTAAATATCCCATCACGGGCTGCAGATCGACGATGGTTTCGCCATCCAGCGTCACGACCATGCGGAAGACACCGTGGGTCGAGGGATGCTGCGGTCCCAAATTGACGACGATTTGATCCGTCTTCAGCGGCTGGCCGTTACCGCTACGCTTCTCGGGAACGCGTGACAAGCCCGCGTAAAGACCGGCATCGCCTTCCGGGATCCAGGTTTCGGCGGAGAATTTCTCGGGATAGTGTACGTTCTTATGAAACGGAATTTGATCCTCGATACGGATCACGTCTCCTTCAGGCCAGCGGCTCTTGAAGGGTTTATTATCTTCTTCGTAATACGGCTCATGCCAGTCTTTTCGTAGAGGATGACCGTAGAAACCTTCCCACGTAAGGATACGTTTCAGATTGGGATGGCCTTCGAAACGGATGCCCAACAGGTCCCACGCTTCTCGCTCTTGAAAATCAGCCCCCGGATATACCGGAACCAGGGAAGGAACGCTTGGGTTTCCGCGCGGCGTCTGCGTCTTGATGACCAAGGCGGGCCCACCCTGCGAGCGGAAAAAGTGGTACACGACCTCCATCTTTTCATCGGGAAGATAATCCACGCCGGTGACGGAGGATAAATAATCGTAGCCGAGTTCTTCACGTGCCGCAGTTGCAAATGCTACCAGGCGATCCGGTGCGACAAGGAAGCCCTCGTGCCCCTCGCGTTCATCCACAAGGATCTCACCATCAAAATGAGCCCGGATTTCGTCCAAAATAGTTTTCTTGCGTTCTTCAAGCATATCGAGTGATTCCTCACCAACACCTGGTCCCATTCAGCTCTCGATACTTTTCTCTTTTACGTTTGCGCGTTGCTGTTCCTGATCGTACGTTGGAAAGTCCCGCGGATCGATCAAATCCGGACCGAGGATCGGCACGGGAATCGACTCCGCCGCTCCCTTCCGATACCACGGGACCTTGCGGATCGATTGACGTTCGATTTTCTTCTGTAAGGTGATCAATCCGTGCAGCAGCGCCTGCGGTGTGGGAGGACAGCCTGGGACGTAAACGTCCACAGGAAGGAATTTATCGACGCCGGAAACCACGCTGTACCCTTCCTTGAAAGGACCTCCGCCGGAGGCACAAGCCCCCATAGCCAATACGTATTTTGGTTCCGGCATTTGATTGTAAAGCCGCACGATTTGCGGGATCATTTTCTTCGTAACCGTACCCGATACGATCATC
This sequence comes from Anaerolineales bacterium, assembly GCA_034430695.1. Lineage (GTDB taxonomy): Bacteria > Chloroflexota > Anaerolineae > Anaerolineales > E44-bin32 > WVZH01. The sequence goes on from DAOUEE010000006.1 coordinate 25,822, forward strand.
AAATCCGATTGCCTCGGTGTAGGACGCATTACCTCCATCCCGAAACGCGAGAAATCATAGCGGCTGGCCGCCACGCAGATCATTTCAATGGCGCAGCACGCCAGGCCGAACATCATCGGCCAGACCGAATTCTTACGCCCCCAGTTGTAGATTTTGTCCAGCGATGTGACTGATACCAGCCCTTGAAGTTCCTCGGGGACGGGGATTTCGGGATTGTTGATATCTTCCGTCATTCATCCCTCCGCGCGCAGGGGCCTGTAGCTCCCACGTCTTCAGGCCCCCGCCATCAGAATTATACTTCCTCGATAAGGGGTGTCAAGCAAACGGGATCTATACCTCACAATTTCGTTCCAAATTCTCCAAGTCGAACCTGTCCGAGGTGCTGTTTTATTCCTGGTAGGATTTGACATTAGATACTATTATGCTATTATAGACCCTATTAGTGTTTTATTACCGCTTTTCCCTGATGGAGGTGTTTTCCATGGAGCGAACGGGACGAGAACCATCGGCAGTTCAGCTGACGGATGCGGCCGTTCATCGAGTGCGCAATCTGATCACGGAACGGGATCTGAAAGACCACGCGCTGCGCATATTTGTCACGGGCGGTGGATGTTCTGGTCTGAAATACGGCATGGCGTTGGAGCGGGATGTCCGCGATTCCGACGTGCGTTTCAACTTTGACGGCGTCGATGTCCTCATCGATCCGGACTCGCTGCCGTATCTCGCCGGGGCGACGGTCGATTACGTTGACGATATCATGGGCGGAGGATTCCATATCGAGAATCCCAACGCCGTCGCCAACTGTGGATGTGGAAATTCTTTCCGCACCAGGGATTCGCGGAAAACAACTTCCAGCGAGAACGATTGTGTCGGTGCTTGAAGAGAAGAACCTACACCGTAACTGATGTCAAAAAACCGCCGTATCGGGCGGTTTTTTTCGCCTTAATGAATAATATGCCCTCTATCGGCTTCGCAGGAATGAAATCACCATGCCGAACAATCCCACGACGAGCAATCCCAAAATGGCCAGAATTGGGGGTACACCACGAGATTGGCTAACGATGGATGGTGTAAATGTAGGTTGAACGACGGGCTGCGCGGGCGTAAACGTCGGCAAGCGCGTCGCAGGCGCTTCTCCGAGGTTGAATTGAGCTGCGTAGGTCGGGTTGATTGTCGCCGTGACGCGCGGGGTCGGCGTCGGAGGGGGTTCGATGATGGGGAGAAGCTCGTTCGAATCGAGTACCACGTAGCGCGAATATACCCAGGCATACTCATCGAATTGGCTGGGGTACACGATCATGATCCAGTCCCCACCGGCCGAACGGCCAACCGCCGGCGCTTGCTGTCCGGCGATGAGCACGCCGATTTTGTCGTACTCCGTCCCCGGTCCGAGACGCACGTTGACCAGGTCCGGAACGACGATCATCGGTCCTTCGGGCGTGCCGGTCACCGTAATCACGACCGTCGCTTGGGCGATCTCAGTCCCGGCGGATGCGCCCGTGAATAAAACCATCATCGTCAAGATGCAGGCAGCAACCCCCATCCAGGCTACGATTCTCATCCGCGAGTTCTCTCTCATAGCAGCCCCATTCCGGCGCATTATACTACAGCGCGTTGCGCGGGAATCCAGGAAATGGATGCCCGCGTATGGTTTGCTTGTTGAAAATCCTACGCTGATGGAGCCGCTGCGAGTGGTTGACTCACCTCACTCAGGCGTGTCGTCCGCGATGCCTCGATAAAATTTATACGGCGTCTTTTTCCGCAACCATTCGAACGCCGCGTGTCAATGCCTCGATATTCGCTTCGAGGAGGTTTCTGCGGTACTCCGGGATGTGCTTACGCAGCGAAGTCTCTACTGCATCGAGGGGCACGATTTTCAACCGATGAAGCAGCGCACCCAACAGAACGATGTTCGCCAGGCGTTTGTCTCCTACTTGCTCGGCAATGTCGTTCGCCGGCACCGCGATCACGGCGATGTCCTCTCTGCCCGGTTCACGATCGATCAACGAGGTGTTCACCACCAGAACACCACCCTCTTTCACCAGCGGCTCGTACCGCACCAGTGAAGGAATGTTCATCACGATTGCGGCGGACGGATTGCGGATGAACGGGGAACCGATTTCGTCGCCGCTGAGGATCACGGTACAATGCGCGGTTCCACCCCGCATTTCTGGACCATAGGAAGGGAAATACACGACTTGGAGATCGGTCTCCAATCCCGCATAAGCCAACAACTTCCCGGCGAAGAGCACTCCCTGCCCACCGAAGCCGGAGATGATAATTTCTTCCCGCATGCTAGCCTCCGGAATCTCGATCGCTTTCTGTGAGATCTACAGCTAACTTGTAATCCCCAAGCGGAAACGCCGGGAGCATGTGTTCTTCCAGCCATTTCATCGCATCGGCGGCGTTCATGCCCCAATTGGTCGGGCAAGTCGACAGTAATTCCACCATGGAAAGTCCGAGACCTCGCTGCTGTACTTCGAAAGCCTGTCGTATCGCTTTTTTAGCTTTGCGAATGTGTCTGACGTCGTGCAGACTTTGGCGTGTGATATACGCCGCACCGTCCATCTGAGCCATCAATTCACACATGCGCACCGGATAGCCATGCAGTTCGATTTTTCGGCCCATTGGGGTCGAGGAAGTGCGCTGGCCAGGCAGAGAAGTTGGCGCCATCTGCCCACCCGTCATGCCGTAAATGGCATTGTTGAGGAAGAACACGCTGAAATGTTCGCCGCGTGCCGCGGCGTGCAGGATTTCCGCGATCCCGATCGAAGCCAGATCCCCATCGCCTTGATAAGTGAAAACAAAAGCTTCAGGATTGACGCGTTTGATTCCGGTGGCCATTGCCGGTGCGCGGCCGTGCGCCGCTTCCGTGAAATCCATGTCGAAGTAGTTATAGGCGAAGACGGCGCAGCCTACGGGTGCGACGCCGATTGTCCGCTCGCGAATGCCCATCTCATCGATGACTTCGGCGATGAGGCGGTGCGCCACTCCATGGGTACAGCCCGGACAATAATGTGTGCCCATAGCAGTCAGGCTTTTGGGCTTCGTGTATACCAACGTTTCTACCATTTCACTGGTTGCCATCGCTGCCTCCAATTCGACTCGGCTCATTTCCACTGCACATGCGCGCTGTGGATCTCCTTTAAAATTTCATCCGGGAAGGGAACGATCCCGCCCATTTTTCCGAAGAAGGATACCGGAGCCCTGCCTTCTACGGCCAAACGGACGTCCTCCACCATCTGGCCGCTGTTCATTTCCACAACGAGGATCGATTCGACCTGGTCGGCCAATTCACCAACTCTTGCGTAAGGAAATGGGAAAAGGGATACCGGCCGCAGCAATCCGACTTTGATTCCCTCCTCACGAGCGGCTTGAATTGCGGATTGTGCCACCCGGCCTGCAGTGCCAAAGGCCACAATACCGATTTCGGCGTTCTCGAGCATGTACTCGCGGTAACGCACCTCGTTGCGTACGATTTCCGCCAGCTTCTCCTGCAGATGTTGATTGAACTTTTCGCCTTCAACGGGATCGATGTAAATCGAGGCGATGATATTCGCCTCACGCTGTTTCGCACCCGTCAACGCCCATGCAGGGCGTGCTTCCTTCGCTCGAACCTCCTGCATCGGGGGCAGTTCAGCCGGCTCCATCATCTGCCCCAGGCTTCCATCTGCGAGGACGACCACGATCCAGCGGTATTTCTCGGCCAGATCGAACGCTTCGACGGTAAAGTCGATCAACTCCTGAATGGTCGCCGGCGCCAATACGAGAGGGTGGTAATCACCATGCCCTCCGCCCTTCACGATTTGAAAGTAGTCTGCCTGGGACGGAGCGATGTTACCCAGCCCGGGTCCGCCGCGCATGACATCGACCAACACAATCGGCACTTCGGAAGCGGCGATGTAGGAAAGGCCCTCCATCATCAGGCTTACGCCGGGGCTGGAGGAGGAGGTCATCACGCGCACGCCGGCGCAAGCAGCGCCGTAGACCATGTTGATGGCCGCGATTTCGCTTTCGGCTTGAACGAACACACGGCCGAGTTCGGGCATACGTTTGGACATGTGTTCGAGCGCTTCCGTCTGAGGAGTGATTGGATAGCCGAAGTATGCCTCGCACCCAGCGCGCACGGCAGCTTCCGCAAAAGCAATGTTGCCCTTCAGAAGTTCCTTCGCCACGCCATTACCCTCCTTGCCAGGGTCTGACTGAGCTCAGATATTCACTTTACTTGCGGGGATAAATCGGTATACGGTTATCGCAGCGTCCGGACAGACTACGGTGCATATTGCACAACCCGTGCACGCTTCCTCGATATCTACGAGTTCGGCCGGCCGATAGCCTTTTGGAGTAAAACGGCCCGTTGCCATGTGGATGAGATCTTTGGGGCAGACGGTTGTGCACAGTCCACAACCTTTACAGAGCGTTTCATCGATTACGATACGCCCTTTTGCCATACGTTAACCTCCTATGGGTGAACCTTGGGCACATCATAAGCCATTAATTACGTTATATCCCGAACGTAAATCGCTCCCAGTGTTGAGCGTCCCGACTTGCGAAGTACAAACATCCTATTTTGGAGTAGCCCTATCCGTTTCGTTAAAATTGCCCGACGGATGCCGATCGTCCTGAAGGAGATTGTTGAAGGCTGAGATCGCGGGGCGATGGTGGATACCGACACAGCGCTGTATAAAGCTAATCTCGCAATCCATAGGATTCGATCAAGTCCTCGATCACGCGAATATCTTCCGAAGTAACTTCTTCGAAGCTGAATCCTGTAGCATAGAAATCGGGGCTGTCGTCCGGCCTACACCAGATGCTGCGCGCGTTGAATGCAATATGAGCGCTGGAACGAATTTCTGTCGGAAGGGTCATGCGAAAGTAAAACAAGCGATCGGTTTCGATCGGTTCTTCGCTGAGGAGCATCAAGCCTTCCGTGGTGATATCGACGAGGTGTCCCACGAGGCGTCCCGTGCCGCGCTCGAATACCCGTAAATAATAGATCAAGTGCCGGCGATTTAAGTTCCGTCGTTCAGCCAACCCATTTCTCCAAACACCACGCCTGTGCGGCAGCGCCAGTTTACCTCAATAAGAATCCACGCGTTCTCATTAATGTATATCATGTTTTCAGCACATCATCCAACATAACTTTCTTCTGCGTCGTCGATCAAGGCGATGACTTCCATGCCCGTCGAGGAAGCGATCTCCTTCGCCATAGACCGCAATGCATCACGTTTGAACAGACCACTGCGCTCTTTTGGATTTCCCAGAATTGCTACGGCGATCTCTTCTTCGCGGGCAATCGATTGGATTTGTTCCAACAAACTTCCCGCGCGGACAATGACGCGCGAATGAACTCCCGCCTGCTCGGCTTGTCTGGCGGCGGTCTGATCCAGGAATTGCTGCATGTGTCGGATTTGCGCCTCGACGTTGATCACCAACGGAGTCGCCTCGCGAGGTAACGCGTTTTTATCGAACACGTAGAGAAAGACAATCTCCGCGTTCATGTCGCCTGCGATCTGGATCGCCCGCGCATGAGTCGGCTGGCTGGCTCGACCACCGCGCGTAGCACACAAAATTTTGCAGTCGATATTGGCTGCCCTTGTTTTCTTTCCGCCCCCCAGCAGCCTCGGTATCCCCCAGCGATATGTCCCATAGGCGATTGCGATCAGCGCCGCCAGCGCGGTGACGGCCGACAACCAGTACAGCAGATCAGCGCCAGCCGCATCCACAACGAGATAGCTGATAAAACCGAAATAGGTCACCACCAGATACGAGCCGATCACCCGGTTGATCGAACCCTTGCGAGCGGTGAAACCGCGATCCATCAGCAAGAGCGCCAGGAACGAGATGTTGATGAAGTTAATGAAGAAAATGCTGGATACTGCCGTGTCTTCGACCTCCAGCGGTCGGATGAGCGCAGGTAGTCCCAAGCCAAAGAGCAGATTGAACAGATTGCTGCCGAACGCCGTTCCCAGCACCAATTCGGCGTGCCTCCGCCGCGCCGCTTGAAGGGAAGAGGCAATTTCCGGCAGCGATGTTCCTGGTCCAATGATGATCAAACCGATGATGAACCAGGGCACGTTCATTTCCACCGCAATGGCGGACGTGTTGAGGATCAGCAGCCGCGAGGCAACCACGAGCACCAATAAACCCCCGAACAACGAGGATATGGCTTTCTTCTTCGACATGGTCAAGGCGTCGGGATGGGAGATACCTTCGAGCGGCGTCACTTCGACGACCAACTCACTGCGCATGTGCCGCACTTTGGCATACTGGATGATCAAACTCAATGCCACAATGAAAAGCAGCAGCATGACAATGGCTTCGAAACGATCGATGCTGCCGTCGACGATTAAGGCCGTCACCATACCGGTGGCTGCGATATAGAGCGGAATGTCCTTTTCGAACGCCTCTCGAGGGACGATGATCAAGCCGGCGATCAACGCAGATATCCCAAGTTCGACGCCGATGTTAACCAGATTCGAGCCAAGAATGTTGCCTACGACCGTCGAGGTTTCCCCACCGCCAATTACAACGACCAGATTTACGGACAATTCGGCGAACGACGTGCCCATAGCTACGACCGTCGCACCGATTACGAGTGGGCTGATGTTGAATAAGTGCGCGATAGAAACCGCGCCGTCCACCATGATCTGCGAGGCGCGGATGACAACATACAACGATAAGACCAGCAAAGCGATGTTGGCCGCGAGCGGTAATTGGATGAAGTATTCTTCCATGACGCTATAAACGATTGTGCAGGATCTTACCCGAGCGAGAGAACGGATTGGATATTTAGTGTATCAGATATCCTTTTACCCCTTCAATCGATACCTTCTACTCAATTTCATAATATTCCGGCTGCAGGAAACGAAGGAAATCCTCTGATTTGGATGACAGGTCTTTATAGTAGCCCCGGTAATCCACAGGAAGCAATGCGGCCAATTGATACATGATCTCATCGACCATCTTTTCCCGTACGTCATGCGTGATCCGCTCGCCGTGGGGGTCGATACGGAAAGGCTCACCAACCGCGATGTGGATCGCTGTTCGCCTCAAACGGCGTATGTTCTCCCGCAGTTTCTCTCCCCCGTAGTAAACGACAGGCAGTAGCGGCGCGCCGCTTTTCAACGCCAGCATTACCACACCGGGTTTGCCGCGTCGAAGCCGCCCGTCACCGCTGCGCGTACCTTCCGGCGCGATGGCGATGATTTTACCCTGCTCGAGGACGTGAAGCGCTTTACGCAAGGCCGTAATATCGACCTCACCCCTGTGGATCGGAATCGCTTCCAAAATATCAAATAAAGCAGCCATGAGTGGATTGTCCCAGGTCTCCACTTTCGCGAACCCCGTAACCGTTCGGGGGTAGACGCGCGGGTACATGATGGGAAGGTCAATGAAATTAACGTGGTTGGCGACGATGATCAACGGGCCTCGCTCGGGGATGCGCTCCAGCGACTCTGCACTGACCCGGCAGAGCAGACCCGTGAGCGCCTTGAAAGTCAGGTTTACGGCCGCAAGCTTGAAGTTCGAGTTCGTGGACGTCATCTCGCCGTGATCATTTCCAACTGTCGGGGCTGGATCGTCGTTATCAGCCGATCGCCTTCCGTGCAGAGTGTCTCGCCATCGGCGTGCGCCGGCAATGTCCCTCGAAGCGCGGATACCGAAATCCTGTCCGTCCGCCCGACGCGAATGGCGCGATGCGATGCCTGCGTGCCCTGCATGAAACGTAATATCAACGCGAAGATCGTCGCCTTGCCCACTTCCTCGGCGATACACACGTCGAACTGCCCGTCGTCGATCATCCCCTCTGGCGCCATCATGAAGCCCCCACCCATGCGGCGGCCGTTCATGATCGAAACCATCAACGCGGGAATCTCGATCTTCTCCTCGCCGTATTCGATGCGCACCGTCGGCGCTTTGTAATACAGGAACATCGTCTTCAATGCGGCGACGACGTAGGAGAGGAATCCCGTCAGTCGCTTCATCTTCAACGCTTCGAAACCGACGACGGCGTCGAAGCCGATTCCGACACCGTTCCCAAAATACCGGCCGTTAGGAAATAAACCGCCAGCGACAAGTCCGACGTCCACCGTGCGGCGATGACCCTCGCACAAGGTCTCGCATCCCTCTTTGAGTCCAACCGGAACGCCCATGCCGAAGGCGAAATCGTTGCCGCGCCCGATTCCGATCACCCCCATTACTGCAGAACCCTCGCCGGCGTCTTTCGCCTGCATCAATCCGTTGAGTACTTCGTTCGCCGTCCCGTCGCCGCCCACCGCAACGACGTACTCACATCCCTCGCCGACGGCCGATCGCGCCAATTCTGCTGCGTGCCATGGCTTCTGAGTGAGTTCCAGGTCGAAATCCAATCCGGCGTTCGAAAGTTCCAGGCGCAGCACGGGAATCGCCTCTGCCCCCGCACCTCTCCCGGATATGGGATTCACGATCAGACGATAGTCAGTCATTCTTTTCCTCGTTCGTAAGATTTTTATTTCCGGTCGTTTACTTTTCTCCGCTGATGTGGCGTAAAAATAACATGCCGGGATTTGGCAGCCAGTACGGGCAGGTTAAGCTGGACTCCATTAATTTTAGAAAAAACGTATCAACGTTTCGGTGCAGCGCCTGACGAAATCATTAACACCCAGCGTCTGAAAATGTTCCGCTTTAAATTGGACAAGGCAGTTGAGGCCACTAATTCCTGCCTTGCGCGACGAGTTCTGAAAGCGTGATCACTTCATAGCCGCGAGTGGCGAGTTCGGGAAGAATAACTTCTAAAGCTTCCACCGTGCGTTCCCCACGCTTGCCGTAATCATGCAGTACGATGATCGACCCAGGTCTGGCTTTCCACAGCACGTAATTGGCCGATACCCACACAGAACCGATTTGTGGATCGTAGGGATAAATCGAACCCAGGGCAATCCGGTATCCGTGTTTATCCGCGATTTCGATCATCGCAGTACTGTAAAAACCCGATCCAGGCCTCATCCACACCGTTTCACCGAATACTGAAAGTGTTTCTTCGGCCTCCAGCAAACGCCGCTCGAATTCATCCTGCTCGAGTAGAATGCTGGGTTCGTCCATCATCATATGATTGCCGATCTCGTTCCCTGATTGAAGGATCTGCTGTACGACGTCTTCGTTGCCCGGAACACGACTGGCAATCAGGAAAAAGGTCGCGTGCGAATCGTATTGTGAAAGTACCTCTAGAATTTTTGGGGTTTGCTTTGCGTCCGGCCCGTCATCGATGGTCAAGGCGATCACCGGCTTACTCGTTTCGACAGAGTATAGAACGCCGCGCGTCTTGCCGTTCAAAGTCGAAAAGAGCCACTTGGGTTGTGTCAATACCACGACGACCAGACCACACAACACCATCACCGAGAGGATCACGAAAAAAAGCATCTTATGTCGCTTCATCTTCAGATTGGGGTAAATTCTACAACGTTCTTCGCCTCGCGCATGGCTACGAATCCGCCGGATCACTGTCTTCGACCAGCATTCGCCGCAGCACTTTGCCGACAAAGGATTTGGGGAGTTCCTCCCGGAATTCAATTTCCCAGGGAACCTCATAAGTTTCGAGCCGCTGCCGGCATAAATCGAGCAATTCTTCTTTCGACAGGCTCGTACCGGGCCTTGGCACGACGAATGCCTTCACTTTTTGTTCCGATTCACCTACCTGTATGCCAACGACGGCAGCCTCGAGGACTTTGCTGTTTTCGTAGAGCACTTCTTCGACGTCGCGCGGGTAGACGCTGAATTTCCCCGCCATGATCGTATCACGCTTGCGGCTGATGATGCTGAAAAAGCCGTCGCTGTCCATGACGGCGATATCTCCCGTCGCCAGCCAGCCATCCCGGATCACCTTGCTCGATTCCTCCTCATCCACACCACCCTTCGACCAGTAACCTTTCATGACTTGTGGACCCCGGACGTACAGTTCGCCGATCTTCCCCGCAGGCACATCTTCTCCGGTAACCAAATCTACGATTTTCGCATCCGTGTTGGGGATCGGAACGCCGATAGAACCGACTTTCTCGGACGGTTCGAATGGATTCGCATGCGTGACGGGTGCAGCTTCGGTAAGTCCATATCCCTCCACCAGGCGTCCTTTTGAAAGCTTCTCAAACTTTTCCTGAACCTCGATGGGCAGCGGCGCGGCCCCGCTGATGCAGGCTTTGATCGACGAAAGACCATATGAGCGGACTTTTTTGGCCTGATTGATCGCCATGTAGATCGTCGGCACGCCCGGAAAGATCGTGGGGTGGTATTTTTTGATTTGCGCCAATACCTGATCGAGCTCGAAGACAATTAATAAAACGATCGAAGCGCCCATCGCAATCGGGATGTTCATCGCGCTCGTCATCCCGTAACTATGCGTGAGGGGGATCACCGAGAGGAAGATCTCCTCACCAGTGCGAAGATCCGGAATCCAATGCCGCGTTTGCAGCGCATTCGCCACCAGATTCGCGTGCGTGAGGCAAACCCCTTTTGGCTCGTCCGTCGTGCCGCTGGTGTAAATGATCGCCGCCATATCGTCTGGAGATACGTCCACCTGAGGCGCCTGGCGCGAGGCGTCCATCATCAAATTCGCCATCGTATACTCGTTTGAAGCCATGTCTTCCGCATCTGGCTCGAATCCTGCCTGTGACCAACGTGTCATCAAGTGGCGATACGTCCTTCCTGACACGGCTTTGCGGATGCTGGTGAAAATCACCTGAATGGGATACTGCGCCTGAATGGTAGAAGCCATGCCGGCGAAGTTCGCCAGCGTGACCAACACCTTCGATTCGGTTTCCTGGAGTTGATGCAGAATGGTCGTTGCATCGGCCTCAGGATTCGAAAGCACCACGACGCCACCTATTTTTAAAATAGCGTAATAGGCGATGATGAGCTGCGGCATGTTGGGTAGAACTACGGCGACCCGATCTCCTGGCCGGACGCCGAGGCCGTGCAACGCATGGGCGAACTGATTCACCCTGCGGTCCAGCTGCTGATACGAGAGCGTCGAGCCGTAGAAAATGGTTGCGGTGTTTTTGGGCAGCATGGCGGCCGACGCTTCGAGGAAAAGGTGCAGCGGCCGCCGCGGGATGGGAAAAGTATGCGGGGTATGTTTTCCGTAACTCGACAACCAAGGACGTTGGAAACCATCGGGTTTCAGAGTCTGATCTCTCCATGTCAAACGCTTCTTCTGCTCCCCCTCCTCGAAAAATCGTTCCAGCGCTCGATTAACCGCTTGATGCCGCTCGAGTTGGACTTTGTGCTTCGAGCCGCCGATATCCACGACGCGCGCATCCGGAATCTTCTCCGCCACGCCGGTGTAAACCCGGTGCGGAAAATAGCGATCCCGTTCTCCGGTGAGGATTAAAGTTGGGATATGGATGTGTTCCATTTGATCCCATCCCGACCATTTACGCATGTTGTTCAGCATCATGCGTTTCATCACGTGCACTTCAGCGTTCCAGCGCGGCCGGTATCGCCAGAAAGGACGAAACGCTGCCGTCGGGATGCGGGAAGCCAATGAAACAATGCGCGGCATAGGATATTCGCCTGCCGTCGCAACGAGAACGAGTTTAACGAGCCTCTCTGGGTGTGCATAGGCATATTCGATGCAGATCGCGCCGCCAAACGAATGACCGACCAGGATGAACCGTTCGGCCAACGAAAGCTTGTCGGCAATCGTCTCAATGTCCTCAACGAGTTCCGGCATGGTGTATTGCGTGAAGGGCGCGTCGCTTTGTCCGTGGCCGCGCAAATCCGGCACAACGACGCGATATTCCCGGGAGAAGTAATTGATCTGGTACTCCCAGGTTTCCGCACAGCCCGCATATCCATGAATGAAGACGACCGTGTTTCGAGCGTGTTCCGGCCAGATGTCGATTACGCTCAATGAGCTATCGGACAATCCTTTGATCGGCACATCGGTGCGATAAAGGTTGAAATCCAGTTGGACGGCGCGCCGCTTCAGGCCGCGTAACTTCCGCTTCATTTAAACCTCCTCGTCGATCGCGAAACGGAGGTAGTGCCGAGTGATCAGGCCAAGTTGTTCGACGTTTCGATTGCAGCTTTCATCTAGCATAAACACCGTTAACACAAAGATGAAACGGCGAAGGATCTACCAAACGGTTCGGAGGTCGATTAATTCTTGAAGCGTCAACGGCCGTTTTCCATGTCCGCTGTAGATCAACTCCGGCCTTTCCGCCTTGAGTCGATCGAGGCTTTTCCCGATGGAAGACCAATCCTGAGCAAACAACCGCTGCACATGCGGTTTTCGATGGGTCGATAAAAGGTCGCCGACAAACGCGTATTTACCTTCCACAATCAAGCTGGACGAGCCCAGGGTATGTCCCGGCGTATGAAGGACGCAGGCATCGATGCCGTAGTCATCCAGCGTATCGCCGTCTTTTAAGACAATGTCGACTTCGGTGGGTTCCAATGAGACGACTCGTTCGATCAGCGGCATCATGACGCCTACGATTCGACCCCTCCCGCGCGGTTCGCCGAGAGAGCTTTGTCCCATCGCCATGGCGTTGACATCCGCGTGATGAACGGCGATAGGTGCACCCGTTGCACGGCGCAGCGCGGCCGCGCTGCCGTAATGATCGAGATGCGCGTGCGTGATGTAAATCAACCGCAGGTCACCGCTGTCCAGGGAATGAATTTTACGCAGGACGCGATTCTCAAACCCCGGCATACCGGCATCGACGAGGATCAAACCGCGAGCGGAAGCCAGCAGGTAGGCCTGCACCATCCCCAATGAAAGGCTTTGAATTTCCAACATGTTTAGAAGCGGTATCGGTTCGAACGTTCGTAGAGAGACTGCCGGCGTTCTTCCGTCGGAGGTTGGCGGATGAAAATCATTAGAATCAGGGTCAGGACAACGCCCAACACGAACCCTCCGATATGGGCGAAGAACGCGACTCCGCCACCCGAGGAGGTGTTTACGCCGATGGAAAATATGCCGTTGAAAAGCTGCAGCACGAACCACAACGCCAGCACCGACCACGCCGGCCATTCAGAAAGCCGCGAGAATAAGCCCAACGGCACGATACCCTGCACTCTCACACCGGGGAATAACACCAGATAACTTCCCAATACGCCCGCGATCGCGCCGCTTGCGCCAACGAGAGGAACAGTCGAAGATGGACTGGCCAGAATCTGCGCCGTCGCCGCTGTAAATCCGCTGGCGAAATACAAAAACAGGTACATGATTTTTCCCAAGCGATCTTCTACGTTGTCCCCAAATAGCCAGAGGTAGAGCATGTTGCCGATCAGATGCGCCCAACCGCCGTGGAAAAACATGCTGCGCAGAATGTCCAACAATGATTCGGTAGTGAACGGCGCGGCTGCAACCTGAGCCGGCACGACGGACAGGTCCATGAACATCGACTGCAGTTGACCTTTGGGGAGACTGTCCTCCCACAGGAAGATCAAGACGTTCAAGGCGATCAAGGTATACGTGAGAATGGGAAAACGACGGGTGGGGTTTATGTCTCGCAAAGGGAGCATCTACAACCTCGCATCGAACATCGAACGCGGGATCCCTGAAATCCGTAATACGCAGCGGCCTCAAATTCCTTTCAATCCATTCTAACCGAAGGGCGGCCGCGCATACAAGCTCTCGCACTTCGATTGCGGTGAAGCCTATGCGAGACGGCACACCAAACCCTTCAGGTAGCGGCCTTCCGGAAAGTGAAGCGAGACGGGATGATCCTGCGGCTGACTCAGCCATTTCACGATCTGCGCCGAGATCGCTGCATCAACCGCAGCGCCCGCGACGATTTTTTCGAACAACGCCGGAGATACGCCGCCGGAACACGAAAAAGTGATCAACTTTCCGTGCTGCCGCAGAAGCTTGAAAGCCAACAGATTGATGTCCTTATAGGCGCGCGCAGCCCTCTGCTTCGTCGCTGCCGTCGGCGCAAACCGCGGCGGGTCGAGGATGATGACGTCGAACGATGCCCCTCGATCTCGAAACGCACGCAATTCGGCGAATACGTCTCCCTGAATCCAATCGCAATCATCCGCGGAAAATCCATTCAGTGAGACGTTGCGCCGAGCCAGCGCCAGTGCATTTTCCGAAGAATCGACCGAAACCACGTGCTTTGCCTCTCCCGCCAACGCGGACACCGTGAAACCGCCCGTATAGCAAAAACAATCGAGCACATCTTTCCCGCGCACGAGCGAGCGAACGATGCGCCGATTTTCACGCTGGTCCAGATAGAATCCCGTTTTTTGCCCCTGACGCACATCGACGAGAAACTGCAGGCCATTTTCCAGGATGGTCGTTTCTCCAGTCGGTTCCTCCCCGAACGCCGCGAGCGCCCGCTGCGGCAATCCTTCCTTCTCACGCGCTTCGTTGTCCGAGCGTTCGTAGATACCGGCGCACTCGCCGCTGGACGCCAATATCGAAACGATCGCATCCCGCCAGGCTTCTACGCCGGCCGTCAGGAATTGCACCACGCGCAAATCGACGTAGCGATCGAGGATCAGACCCGGCAGTCCATCCGATTCAGCATGGATCTCGCGATAGGCGTTCACACTGGTGTCGTCGCGAAGTGCGCCGCGCGCATCGACGGCCGCATCGATCCGTTGTTTGAAAAATCCTGCGTCGATTCCCTCATCTGCATTCCAGGTCCAGATTCGAGTCCGAATACTGGAAATAGGAGAATATGCGCCTCTCGCCAACCACGCACCCGCGTGATCGAACACTTCGACCGTGTCGCCGGATTGAGGATCCCCCTCGACGCGATCGATCGCTCCGGAAAATATCCACGGATGCCTGCGCATTACAGAACGTTCTCGGCCGCGCTTCAATCTAATTGATTTCATCAGTGTATTTCCAGGGAGACGGTTTGGATCTTATTATGCGGAGGACCTTGTTGCTGCAAACATTCCTCCTCGAAAACATGTACCCTGCAAGACTCCGGGCGCTCCGAATGCTGTATCAATTCTCTTTCAGCAAGGCTTTCAGTTCGTCTTCATCGATGGTGGGAATTGCTAACGTCTCCGCTTTCTGGAGTTTCGATCCCGGCGATTCGCCCACGACCACGTAGGACGTTCGTTTGCTGACACTACCGGTGACTTTTCCCCCCCGACTCTCGATCAGCGCCTTTGCTTCCTGCCGCGTCAACGACGGCAGTGTTCCTGTCAGAACGAAGGTCATCCCCTCCAGAGGTGTCGGACCGGATGGTTCGCCGGATTCAGTCACTTCCGGCCAAACGCCTGCACGCCGGAATTTTTCGAGCAGTTCCTGGTTGGATGGCTCGTGCATCCAATCGACGATCGCCGTGGCGATATTGGGGCCGATGCCTTCGATCCGCTCGAGTTCATCGACCGTCGCTTCGGCGAGTGCATCAACGTTCCGGTATCGGCGGGCAAGATCCGCAGCGACGACCTCCCCGACACCGCGGATTCCTAAAGCACCGATCAAGCGATAGAGCGATTGATTCTTAGAAGCTTCGATGGCTTCTAGCAGGTTATCGACCCGTTTTTCGCCAAACCCCTCGAGCGCAAGCAGCGCATTTCGATCCAACGTATATAGATCTGCCACGTCGCCGACGAAACCTTTTTCGACCAACAACGCCGCGACTTTGATGCCCATGCCCTCGATGTCCATCGCACCCCGGGAGACGAAGTGCTCCAGGTTGCGGATCAATTGCTCGGGACAGGCTGCGTTGACGCAGTAGACTCCAACTTCTCCCTCGACGCGTTCCAGTTTCGCCCCGCAGGATGGGCAGCGCTCGGGAATCGAGTAGGGAACCTCCTCGCCGCGGCGCACATCGGCCACCGGTCCGATTACGTACGGGATGACGTCCCCCGCACGTTTCAGCAATACACGATCGCCGATGCGAATGTCCTTCTCTTCGATGAAGTCGAAGTTATGCAACGTGGCCTGCCGCACGGTAACTCCCCCGACCTCCACGGGTTCGAGGACGGCGTACGGCGTGATCACCCCCGTTCGCCCTACGTTGATCCCGATGTCCTCCAGGCGCGTGGTGACGACTTGAGCCGGGAACTTGAAGGCGATCGCCCCGCGTGGATCCTTGCCTACCACACCCAGGCTTTCGGACAACAGCAGATCGTCCAATTTGATCACGGCGCCGTCTGCCTCGTAGGGTAATGCATCGCGAATCTGTGCCAGATGCTCGGCGGCCGCAACGGCTTCGTCGATGTCGCCACAATGCGAGATGTTCTTCGCCACAGGGAATCCCAATTCGCGCAGCATTTCGAGGGCTTCCCATTGGGAATTCGGAACCGGACCATCCGTCTCCACCACGGCATAACAACGTAGACTGATCGGGCGTTTTGCGGTGAGGCTCGAATCCAACTGGCGCAAGGCGCCGGAAACCGTGTTCCTCGGATTCACGTACGTCCGTTCACCCGCTTTCTCCAACCGCCGATTGAGTTCCTCGAAATCGGAAAGCAGGATAATCGCTTCGCCCCGGACGACAAAGTTCCCGGGAACGCTTCCCTCGTAACCCTGGACGGGGATACGCAGCGGTAAACTGCGAACGGTTCTCAGATTGGCGGTGATATCCTCGCCAATCTCACCGTCGCCGCGCGTGGCACCGAGCGTGAAGAGGCCATTCTGGTAATGCAGCACGACGGTCAAGCCATCGAATTTCGGTTCGACGGTGTAAGCCGCATCCTGTACACGCGCGTCCAGTTTTCGTATTCGCTCGTACCAGGCACGAACCTCGTCCGCGCCAAACGCGTTTGCCAGGCTGAGGATAGGCCGCGGATGCGGAACACGCTGAAAGCCCTCCGCCGGCGCTCCGCCGACGCGCTGGGTCGGGGAATCGGGAGATCTCAATTCAGGGTACCGATCCTCGAGGTGCTTCAATTCGCGCAAGAGCCGGTCGAATTCGGCGTCGCTGATGATGGGCGAGTCGAGCACGTGGTAACGATAATTATGCTTGCGGACTTCTTCTCTAAGCTGCTCTACCCGCTTACGAATGATTTCGTCTGCCATCGATGGATTCCTTGTTCCAATACTTTCAAGACACCGGCAGCGGTGGGATTTCTTCCGGCCAGATGGGTAAAAACATGAGCCATTCCCCAGGCCGCTCACGGATGTAATCTTCGATGAGATCGATGTAACGCTGTGCCAGATGGAGGACGTCCCGTTCGCGGTCCCCTGTAATTACGGGTTCGATCGGCGGGACGGCAACCGCGCGATATCTGTTCGAGTCCATCGTTTGGATCATCCCGACGAGAACCCGGGATCCGGTGGCGATGGCGAGGCGCGCCGGTCCGATGGGCAAGACAGCCTTCCGCCCGAAGAATACAAGCTCGTCGCCGCCCACGTCGGGGCGATCCGCCGCAGTCATGACCAATCCGCCATCCTTTAGACGCCGGACGGCCTCTTTGAGCGACTTCGGGGAAATCGGAGTCAGATTCAAGCCAAAGCGCCGCCGGACGGCGTTGTCGACATGGACGCCGCCTTGAACGTTGGCGTAGGAAAGCGCCTGGATCGGATATCCGAAAGCGCCCAATGCCAGGAGCATAATATTGAAGCTGCTCATATGCGCGCCGACGATCATCAAACCGCGCTTTTCAATCCTGGCCTGATCGAAATATTCGACGAGATGGGGATCGATGTCGATGGACGCTTTCACCGCCTCCGGACCCCCATGCGTGGCCCGATACCAATCCGCGTATCCACGGGCCGCATTTCGTATGACCTCAAACACGGCCTCGTCAAGTTCAGGCGCATCGAAAGGCAGCCCACGGATTACGGCCTGATTCGAGCGGACGGCACGGATCATATCCGAGTCTCTTTTCGAGACCAGCCGGCGGGCCACCCAATCGGCGAAACGGTAACTCTGTTCTTGATTGAGGATTTTAACCAGCAGCAGCCCCAGTATGGGTGCCATTCTCGTACTTAAGAACGATATTAAATTCATAGACAATCCATCCAACTCGTCGAAAAATCCGTTGTGAATAATGGCGCAGTAATCATTATACGTGCAATTAAGCGCGTTTCACCCCGCCGCTGATTCGTCGCATGCGGTATGCGAAACCGACCATCTTCAAGAAGCGCAGCGAATCATGCCAGGGATGAAAATAGCTCTTTTTCCCCGTGCCGTAAATCGTGCGGATATCGACCCAATCCAATTGAAATCCTTTGCAAACCGCCATGACGAGCAATTCCACTTCGAGTTCAAACCCCTTCGCTTGCAGGTCCAGGGACTGCAGCAGTCGCCGGGTGTGCAGGCGAAAGCCACTCTGATTGTCGAATATCCACTGTCGCAAAACCAGTGAAAGCAAAAATGAGCCGATGCGGTTGGCGAAATTGTTGGGAAAAGGCATGCGGCGGAAGTCACGCCGTCCGATGATCAAATCCGCACCATAAAGCTCGTATTGATCGATGAAATTTGGGATTTCCCGGGGATCGTGCTGGCCGTCGGCGTCCAACGTAACGACAAGATCGTACCCGTTGTCGATGGCCCACTTGAATCCGGTGAGCAGGGCAATGCCCTTACCCATGTTCTTCTTGTGGCTGATCACCGTTGCGCCCAGCTTCGCCGCGACCTGCGCCGTGGCGTCTGAGGAACCATCGTCCACCACGAGCAGCGGGTATTTTGGAACTGTCGCGGAAACGACAGGTGCGATAAAATCCACCTCGTTCCATGCTGGAATTAGGATCAATACCTGTAAGTGTGCCAAGGGGAAACCACCTGTCGTTGAAACGCCTGCATCGGGAGAAGGCTTCACAAGTTGTATCATTCTAGCGTAGACGGGCGGGACGTCAAGCCTGCCGTCGAGTGGATATCACCACAAACCCAGACGAACGTCTATTGTCTCGAAACGCATGATTTGCTAGACTGAGGCAGGTTATCCGAAACTGGGAGGCAGAATGTCTTCAGGAAAAATTATTGCATACATCGCGGCGGCGATACTGATCTTCTTCGGCGTTCTTTTTCTCTTGGGTTCCGGCGCCAGTTCTCAAGGCGTTCTTTGGATCGTTATCGGCGTGATTCTCGTCGCCAGCGGCTTCGGCCTGATCTGGTTTTCCGGCCGGGCGGACAAACAGAAAACCGAATTGATACAGAAAATCGAGCTCTCGGGGGACATCAATTTGGAAACACTCACATGCCGAAGCTGCGGCGGCACGCTCACGGCCGACAACGTGAAAATGCTCGCTGGCGCTCCGGTCGTCACCTGCCCGTACTGCGGCGCGAGCTACCAGTTGAGTGAAGAGCCAAAATGGTGAGCCCCCTTTCCTTCTCCCGATTGTGAGGTAAATCGTATGCGACGGCTTCATAATATTTTCCGACTTGCGCTGTTAGCTGCCCTTCTTCTCGTTCCCCTATCTGCAACTGCGCAGACCTACTCCTTTCGTTTGGACAGTATGGATGTCGACGTCTTTTGGGAAGAAGACGGCAGTATGCGCCTCGAATATGTCATGGCATTTACGAACGATGCCAATGCCTCCCCGATCGACTACGTCGATATCGGTATGCCAACGTCGGATTACGATCTCTCCAGCGCAGAGGCCAGTGTGGATGGACATCCGATCGTACACATCGCGCCTTCGGCTTACGTCGATTACGGCGTCGAGTTGGGGCTCGGCGAGAATGCGATCCGGCCAGGCGGCAGCGGCACGGTTCATTTCACGATCGCCGGTATAAAAAATGTGCTCTACTACGACGATGACGACAGCGAATACGTCAGCGCAGTTTTTTCACCACATTATTACGACCGCGATGTCGTACACGGCACGATGGATCTGCTCGTGGTGTTCCATCTCCCGCCCGGCGTTCAGCCGGATGAGCCGCGCTGGCACAAGTCACCCTCGGGATGGCCGTACGACAGCCCCTACACCGACATCGACTCTCAAGGTCGAGTGGTATACGCCTGGGAAAATAAAAACGCCAACGGGTATACGCAATACAAGTTCGGCGCCTCGTTTCCGCGTAAGTACGTTCCCGAGGACACGATTCAAACACCGAGTATCAGCTATCAATTGGGAATTTCCGAAGAGACACTCTACGGCGGTTTGTGCTGCGGCGGCTTCGTTCTCGTTTTCGGCGGGTTCATCGCACTCGCAACGGTCTTCGCCCGCCGGCGAAAACTCGCCTACCTGCCGCCCAAGATCGCCATCGAGGGCCATGGCATCAAACGCGGCCTTACGGCCATCGAAGCGGCCGTTCTGCTCGAAACGCCATTGGACCGTGTCCTCACCATGATCCTCTTTTCCACCATCAAGAAGAACGCCGTGCGCGTCGTAAAAGAGGATCCCCTTGAACTGGAACGCTTGACGCCGAAACCGGAAGGCCTGCGCCCTTACGAAGAAGAATTCTTGAAGGCCATGATCGACGAAAAACCCCGCAAACGAAAATCAGCGCTCCAGAAGCTGATGATCGATCTGGTTCAGACCGTTCAGAAGAAGATGAAGGGCTTCAGCTTGAAGGAAACCCGCGATTACTACAAATCGATCATGGAAAAAGCCTGGAAACAGGTCGAGCAGGCCGAGACACCGGAGGTTCGATCGCAGCGTTTCGACGACGGTTTGGAATGGACGATGCTCGATCGCGATTTCGACGACCACACGCGCCGCACCTTCCGCACGGGTCCCGTATTCGTACCGATTTGGTGGGGTAATTACCGGCCAACCTATCGACCGTCGGGAACGAGCATCCCGACCACGGGACGAGTGCCAAGTGCAGCGCCTGGTCGAGGGATGACCTTGCCCAAGCTGCCGGGTTCGGAATTCGCGGCCTCGATCGTAAACGGCGTACAGAACACGGCGAAGAACCTGGTTTCCAACGTCACCTCGTTTACGGACGGAGTCACCAAGACGACAAATCCTCCGCCGCCGCCTTCCCACTCCACACGCAGTTGGTCCTCCGGCGGTGGTGGAGGAGGCAGCAGCTGCGCCTGTGCATGCGCCTGTGCGGGCTGCGCCTGTGCGTGCGCCGGTGGTGGTCGATGAAGCTGTTCCGACGCGCGGCCTCCGGAATCGGGAACAACGACCCGAAACCGGATCTCTATGACTACACGAATAGCGATGGCGAAAATCGAGTCCGCATTCACCTGCGCGTACACCCGGACGGCAGCGGCCTGCTGCTCATCAACGCCCAACGCGCTTTCCATCTCAATCCCACCGCGGCATTCATGGCGTGGCTGCAGCTCGAGGGATTCTCGCAAGACGACTCTCTCCATGCCTTGCGTAAACGCTACCGGGTTGGCCCACGACAGGCGCTGCAGGACTTCTGCGACGTGCGCGCCATGATCGAGCAGATCGTCGATCCCAACGGCGCCTGCCCGGTCTGCGATCTCGAACTCGATTTGCTGCCGCCATTCTCCGAAATTCCCTCCGCGCCATACCGCATGGATCTGGCGCTTACTTACCGCTGCAACGCCAACTGCGCCCACTGCTACAACGCCAGACCGCGCAACTATCCCGAGATCGATACGCAGGCCTGGTTCTCCATCATCGACCGCATCCACGAGATCGGCATTCCCCACATCTGCTTCACGGGCGGCGAGGCCACGCTGCGCGAAGACCTGCCGCAGCTCATCCGCCGCGTGCAATCCCACGGCCAGATCGCGGGCTTGCTCACGAACGGCCGCCGCCTGGCTGACATGGCCTTTCTCGATCGACTCATCGACGCCGGCCTCGACCACGTCCAGATCACGCTCGAGTCACACATTCCGGAAATTCACGATCGCATGGTGCGTGCACCGGGCGCCTGGAACGACACAGTTCGAGGCATACGCAACGCCGTGGATCGGGATCTCTACGTCATGACCAACACGACGCTGCTGCTGGACAACGCCCCTCGGATCGGCGAGACGATCGCGTTCCTGTCGGAATTGGGCGTGCCGACCGTTGGATGCAACGCCTTGATCTTGTCCGGCCGCGGGAAACAGGTCGGTACGGGAATCCCGGAGGACCAGCTCGTACCCTTGCTGGAGGAAGCCCGCGAACGTACGCAGCGCTACGGGCAGCGGCTCATCTGGTATACGCCGACACAGTATTGTCACTTCGACCCCATCCAGATGGAACTCGGCGTCAAAGCCTGCACGGCGGCGATGTACAACATGTGTGTCGAACCGGACGGCGCGGTGATCCCCTGCCAGTCCTTCTACCAATCACTCGGTAATCTGCTCGACGACTCCTGGGAAAGCATCTGGGAGCACGAACTTGCCGTGTGGCTGCGCGAACGGCGCTATGCGCCGGATAAATGCCAGGTCTGCGACGTATTCAACGAATGCGGCGGGGGTTGCCCTCTGACGCTGCTGCACGAGGAACAAACCCCCATGCCTCAGAATCTCGAGGCACCCTTCGTGCTGCTGAATCATGAGTCTTGACGGAAAGGAACACGCTGATGAATTCGATCCTTGAGCGTTTCTTTGCACCCGCTGCAATTCCCGAGTCTTTAAAACCGGGACTTTATCACTGGAAAACGCCCGACGACGCACCCATTCAATATCGCCTTCACCTGCGGATCGAAGATGAGGGCATGGGCGTCTTGATCGTCAACGCGGCGACGGTCCTGCACCTCAACCAAACGGCCACCGAACACGCCTATCTGCTCGTACAGGGTGTCGGCGAAGAGGAAGCCGCCCGGGTCATTTCCGAGCGCTACCGCGTCAGTTACAAAAAAGCGCTCAAGGACCACCGCGAGTTCCGGGATAAAATCGAAACTCTGGCGACCAATCCGCAAGTCGATCCGGTGATGTTCCTCGATTTCGACCGTAAAGAGCCGCTCGATGAAACGCCCTCCGCACCGTACCGCATGGACCTTGCATTAACCTACCGCTGTGACGCCAGCGGCAAAATCGATCCCCTGGCCAAACGCCGCGTGGATCGAGAGTTGACGACGGAGGAGTGGAAGTCGATCCTGGACAAGATCTGGAATGCCGGCGTACCTCACGTCACTTTCACGGGGGGAGAACCCACCCTGAGAGACGATCTGCGCGAATTGATCGCCCACGCCGAAGAACTCGGTCAAGTCACTGGACTGCTGACGGATGGGAAAAGTCTGGCCCAAGCAGCCTATCTGGAAGAACTGGCGCAGGCCGGCCTGGATCACATTCTCGTGGCGATCGATCTTTCCGATTCAAAAAGCGAAGCGGGATTACGAAACGCCGTTGCTTCAGAGGTCTACACGGCCGCGCACCTAACGATAACACCCGAAAATTCCGCGGCCGTCAGCGACAATCTCAAACACCTGGCAGATCTCGGTGTGCCGGCGGTATCCCTCTCGGCATCGGAGCGAAGTGAGACGCTGGCCGACGCTTTGACCGCGGCGCGCGATCAGGCCGCCACGTTGGGATTGGATTTGATCTGGGACCTGCCTGCGCCGCATTCCGCCACGAACCCGCTCGCACTCGAATTGGAAGCGCCCCCGGAAACCGCCGGACATGCGTATCTGTATGTCGAACCGGACGGGGATGTGCTTCCCGCTCAAGGCTTCGAAAAAGCCATCGGCAACCTACTGACGGAATCGTTCGACAAGATTTGGAAGCCCGAAGCCTAGATCGAACGGTATGAAGCACGATCCCGATCTCATCGAAATCCACAACCGGTACCTGATTCAAGCAGGGTGGACGGCTGCGATCCGCGCGCAGTGGTTCGAGCGATTGGCGCCGAGGGCCTCGCAACGCGTGCTGGAAGTTGGAGCCGGAACCGGCGCGATCATCTCTGAAATCGCAGACGGGTTCAACTGTTCCACCTTCGGAATAGATCTCGATCCGCGCGCTTCCCGTTTCGCGCAAGCAAACGATGCCAACACCTGCTATACGATCGGCGACGGCATGGAACTGCCCTACCCCGAAGCAACTTTCGACTTCGCGATTTGCCACTTCCTCCTTCTGTGGCTCGAATCGCCCGATCAAGTTTTAGCAGAGATGAAACGCGTGACCCGCCCCGGCGGTTGGGTCCTTGCCCTGGCCGAGCCGGATTACGGCGGGCGCATCGATTATCCCGACTCGCTTGCCAAACTCGGCGTGTTTCAGGAGCAAGCGCTGCAGCAGCAGGCATGCGACACACGCATCGGCCGGAAATTGAGATGCTTGTTCCACGAACAAAATTTGGTGGATATCTGCGTCGGAGTCCTCGGCGGTGAATGGCAGACGTCTAGCGCTGCTGAAACGCTGGAGTCTGAATGGCAGACGTTGGTCCACGATCTCGAGCCAATCCTTCATCCCAATGAGATCGAAAGGCTTCGGCAAATCGATCAGCGTGCCTGGCAAGAAGGCCAACGTCTGCTTTTCGTCCCAACGTTTTATGCAGGAGGCCAGGTTCCGATACCGGCACTATGATCGCAATCTGTCAGGCGGTTGGGCGAGATAAATAAACAAAAAAAGCATCCCGGTGGCGATCGCCACCGGGATGCTTCGTGATCCGTGATCTGCGTTTTTAGAACAAACCAACGATCTTGCCATCATCCAGATCGAGGTCGATCGCCATGTAGGCCGGATAAGTGGACAGACCGGGCATGGTGCTCATTTTACCCAGCAGCGGGTAAATGAAACCCGCACCGACGCTTGCACGTACCTCGCGAATAGGAACGGTAAAACCGGTCGGCACACCCTTCAGCGTCGGATCGTGGCTGAAGCTCAAGTGGGTCTTCGCCATACACATGGGCAGTTTCCCGAATCCCGCCTTCTCGTAAGATTCGATTTGCTCTTCCGCCAATGACTCGTAGCTGACGCCGTCCGCTCCGTAGAATTCCTTGCAGATGTGTTCGATCTTCTGTTTGATCGACCAATCCAGCGGATACAGAAACTGGAAGTTGCTCGACTGCTCGCATGCGTCGACGACCGCCTGGGCGAGTTCTTTCGATCCAGCGCCGCCGTCCATCCAATGCGTGCTCTTCACGGCTGCGAAGGCGCCCTTCTCCTCGGAGTATTTGCGCACCATTTCCATTTCGGCATCCGTGTCATCCTTAAAACCGTTGACCGCGACGACCACCGGGATTCCAAATCGCAGGGCGTTCTCGATGTGCTTGCCGAGATTGGGCAGCCCGGCTTCGAGCAGCTCGAGATTTTCTTCCGTGTAGGCGCGATCGAGCGGCGCTCCGGGCGTTACTTTGGGGCCGCCGCCGTGCATCTTCAGAGCCCGCACGGTCGCTACCAGGACGACCGCATTGGGGATGAGCCCCGAATAACGGCACTTGATGTCGAAGAACTTTTCCATGCCGATGTCGGCGCCAAATCCGCTTTCCGTGACGACGTAATCCGCGAGTTTCAAGGCAATCTGATCGGCGATGATCGACGAATTGCCGTGGGCGATGTTGGCAAAGGGTCCGGCGTGTACGAAGGCAGGTTGGCCCTCTAGTGTCTGCATCAGATTCGGCATGAGCGCATCCTTCAGCAGCACCGTCACTGCGCCGGCAACACCGATGTCCTCCAAATTCACCGGGTCGCCCTGCTTGTTCAAGCCTACCACGACCCGACCAACGCGCTCGCGCAAGTCCTTCAAGCTGGTGGCCAAAGCCAGGATGGCCATCAATTCGGAGGCGACCGTGATATCCTCGCCGGTCGCACGCGGGAAGACCGGATTGGGCGAACCATCCTTCAATTTGGCGTCGTTGAAGCCGATTTTGATGCTGCGCATGCTGCGGTCGCAGACGTCGACGACGCGGTTCCAGGTAATCGTTTCGGGATCGACGTCGAGGCGGGCGAAACGAGCGATCTCGTCGTCCGTCAACGAGTCGGGATCCGTCTTCTTGATTCCCAACTTCTCCAGGCGGCGCAACTGGGTTGGAAGGAATTCCCGCTTGCCGTCTTTTTCCGGGACCAATCGCTTGTAAAGACCTTCGTCCGATTGGCGGGTTTCATGATACATGCGCGTGTCGAGCGCTGCGGCGACGAGGTTGTGCGCCACGCTGATGGCGTGGATGTCGCCGGTGAGATGCAAGTTGAAATCCTCCATCGGAATGACCTGACTGTAACCGCCGCCTGCGGCCCCGCCCTTGATATTGAAGGTCGGTCCCATGCTGGGTTGGCGGATACAGACGATCACGTTCTTCTTCAAGTGCGTGCCAAGCGCCTGGGTTAAACCGAGGGACGTCGTTGTTTTTCCCTCTCCCAGCGGTGTGGGCGTGATCGCGGTGACATCGATGTATTTTCCCTGTGGACGATCCCCCAGACGATCGAGCACATCCAGGTGTACTTTGGCCTTGAATTTTCCAAACAGATCCAGGTCGTCCTCAGTGAGACCGATTTTGGCAGCGATCTCCTTTATCGGGCGAATATCTGCTTCCTGGGCGATCTCGATATCCGATGGAACAGGCCGCTTCGGTTTAAGCACCATAACGCATCCTCCTATGAGTCTTATCACGGCAGTACGATTGTGAAGGTTCGTACTAAATAGTGTGCATCGGTTGACGTGAAAAGGCAAGCGACATTTTTCACAAACGCCTATGTCATCCATAACAATCATATTGGATGCCAGGAAGCGCAGTCTTCAAAAATAATATCAACGCATATTATATTTGCAGATTGAGATCAATCGAAAACTGGGGTAGATTCGTACGTAGACGGAACTATAGAATATTGTCAGCGCCTCGTCGTATCTTGTTGGTGCACGATATTCTAGCCAAGCCGCTCACCTGGGGTAAACGATGACGAAACGCATGAAGCTGAGTCTCTCCGCTCAATTGGTATTTGGTTTTGTGGTCCTGGCCTTGCTTACAACCGTTGCTATCGGAATACCCGCAATCCATTTACTCGATGAGCGCTTGGAACAACAAGCCTGGGCCCAGGTTGACCAGGGGGCGAGGGCATCCAAAGCCTTATTGTCGGCCACGGAAAACGACATTCATAATCTGGCCAGATTGACAGCACAACGCCCCACCCTGGTAGGACTCCTCGCCGAGCCGGAGCAAGCGGCCTTATCCGAATATCTCAACACGCTACGACTCTCGACCGGCCTGGACCTGATCATCCTTTGTGACAATGAGAACCGCTTGCTAACAATGAATGAGGACTTCGCCCTCTCTCCCCAATGCGAGGACATCACCCCGCAGGGTTTCCATATTTCTTCGAGTGTTGGAAAACGAGCAGTGATGCTGACAGACACGAGCGTCGTATATTCAGGAGAGATGGAAATCGCCAGAGTCGTCGTAGGAATGCAGCTGGACGACGCATTCATGACAAGGATGAAATCCCAAACGGATATGGAACACTTGCTCTGGGTGGACGGCGTGTTGGTTGCAACCAATTTCCAGGTGGAGGATGACCAATCTGAGTATCACAGTCTGATGCAACAGGATGATTTGGTCCAGGATAGTGTTCGAAGCAGCTTTTCAATACTAGATCGCCTCTACTACGCCACATCCTATCCCATCCAACAGTCTCAATTGGAAATGGAAGTCGCCCTCGACGTAACTGACATCATCACCACGCGCCGGCAACTGGTTTGGAGTCTAATCGGCATAATTTTCGTCATCGCTGCGACAGGTTCGACATTGGGAACGATTCTGGCCAGAAGCATCGGAAAATCGTTTCAAAATCTTGCCGATGCTGCCGCAAGAATCAGCGAAGGCGATCTTTTGACCCCGGTACGCTTCGATTCGCACGTTAGAGAGGCGGCGCTCGTTGCACAAACGCTGGAAAAGGCTCGATTGGATTTGAATCGAACCGTGACGGAACTGCGTGAAGAAAAAGCGTGGGGCGACCATCTCCTTGAAGCGATCGTGGAAGGCATCGTTACGCTGGATTCGAACAACAACATCACCTTCTTCAGTTCGGGAGCGGAAAAGATTTCGGGCTGGTCTGCAGGAGATGTACTCAATCGCCAATGTGACACGTTCTTCCAACCCATAGATCACGATCAAACCTTCACGGAGCTCATCCCATCTCCGGGTCAACGCCGCAGGTTTCGCGTCGAAATGGCCGACAACAAGACTGCCATGCTGGCGATCTCCGGCGCCAGGCTCGCTCCCTCGGAGGCGCACGGCGCCGAGGTCGTCTTCGTTTTTCGGGACATCAGTGAGGAAGACTCAGTCCATCGATTGATGGGACACTTCATGGCCAACATATCACACGAATTTCGTACGCCTCTCACGGCCGTAGCGGCTTCGGTCGAACTCCTTTTAGAAGAAGCTGACGATCTCAGTCCGGGCGAGCTGCAGCAGTTGCTGAATTCACTTCACCTGGGCTTGTTGAGTCTGCAAACTCTCGTCGACAATCTCATCGAAAGCGCAAGCATCGAGACCGGACATTTCCGCGTTTCGCCCCGCGCTGCAGAACTCTCGGAAATCATCGTGGAAGCCGTGGCAATAATGCGACCCCTTCTCGAGAAGTACGAACAAAGTCTTGACGTTCAACTTCCTCCCGATCTTCCCCTGGTGAGAGCCGATCCACGGCGGTCTACACAAGTCATCGTCAACTTGCTGTCAAATGCCAATAAATACGCGCCTGCCGGATCGCACATTGCTCTTCGAACGGCAAAGGAGGGAAATCATATCAAGGTCGAAATTATCGATCGCGGACCCGGCATTCCGGATAAATATCGAGACGAAATCTTCCGACGATTTGCCTATCTCGTCCAGGAAGATCAGGCTTCAGCACAATATGGAGCCGGTCTGGGCTTATCTGTCGTGAAGGCAATCGTCGAGGCACAGAATGGAACAGTTGGCCTTGCAGACAATCCCAAAGGGGGCTCGGTCTTTTGGTTTACCTTGCCAATCCATGAGACAAAGTGAAAGCACAGGTCGTCGAAGATAAACGCATGCCGACCGGTGTGACGACCCCAGCTCAAGGGCGGGAAGTGAAGTAGATCTTTCGAAGCCCCGACGACGAAATAACAGTACGACGAGAACGTCAGTACGATTCGATCTCATCCCCTGAGATCAACCCTCCGATCTATTTTGTTACCACTCCGTTACAGGTTCGTGACGTTTCTTATCACCATCCTGATTAAGAATTCAATTAATGGCATCCGGTGGTGAAATGAGAAAGACGGAAGCGTCGGAACTCCCACGCGTAACTCTCGAGGATTTTAAACCGGATCTGCAATTAATCCGCAGCTATCCGGTCGATCTCGCATACCGATATCAAAGCGTTCCCATTGAAGAAACCGAAGACGATTTCACCATCATGATGGCAGAACCAGAGGATCATCTCGCGCGCGCTGCGATCCAAAAAGCATGCCGAAAGCAGACTCACGTGTTCCGTGGCGATCCGGAAATCGTCGATACGCTGATCCATAAGTATTTTCCCAAGACACGAGATGGACGAATGTTGATTGCCTGCCCGCCGGATAGAGTGTCTCTCTTGGAAGAATACGCACACACATTTGCGCCGGTCTTTAAGACGGAAATCGTCGATTATTATCTGGCCGAAAACACGAATTGCCTGACGGAAGATTTTTTCAGCACCGCAAATGGCTACGACCTCGTCTTTCTATCTGCTCCGGATTCTTCATTAATTGAAAAGATCATTCATGGCTCGCCGGAGAGGCGCTTCCTCGAACGTCTAGCCACTTCCTGCTTGTTCCCACAAACACCCCGTTTGCCGATTCGGACGATTATGATGCTGCTGCATGAAGATGGCAGCGAGGTTGCTCTTACAGATCTCGTTGCCCGCATTTCCGCCTTAGTAAAAGCCAAAGTAATCGTACTCGCCGTGCTTCCACAAGTGCCAACCATGTATCAAGGATTAAACAGAATGCGGTATTTCCTTCCAGATATTCTGCAATCGCAAACCGAATTGGGGTGCCGCCTGCGTTGTATTTCGAGAACCTTGCATGCCAAGTCGATACATTATGAAATCCATCTCAAGCAAGGCCAATTAGACAGTGCGATTCAAGAGGAAATTGCTGTTTTCGAAATCGATTTAATCATCACAGCCAGGCCCGGGAAACATCGATTGTCGTTCAAGTATGAAGACGATTGTGTCACACGTACACTTCATTGGATCGAGCGACCGATGCTGCTGGCGGCATAAATAAAAAATTCAACCAAATTGAGGTTAATAAAATGCACATTATCTTACCGATACTTCCGCTCGCCTTCATTTGTGAATTGGTCGATTCATCGATAGGAATGGGATATGGAACGACACTAACGCCGATCCTTTTACTTATGGGGTATGAACCGTTGGTCATCGTGCCTTCCGTGCTGTTTTCTGAATTCATCACAGGTTTGTTATCTGGTGTATTTCACCAGGAATTCGGAAATTCCAACCTTCGACCGGGAACACGCGACTTTAAAATCACGGTCATTCTCAGTCTTCTCAGCATTCTCGGTGTCGTCATCGCAGTTTTCATCACACTCAACATCCCCAGTTGGGTGGTAAAAGCCTACATCGGTTTCATCGTCACTGGAATCGGTATCGTAATCCTCTTACGGCGATCAAAGGATGCTAGATTCTCGTGGAATCGTCTCGCCGGTCTCGGATTACTCGCAGCCTTCAACAAAGGTATCAGCGGAGGCGGTTACGGCCCTGTCGTGACAGGAGGTCAGGTTCTCGTCGGTGTCGAGGGGCGTAACGCAATTGCCATCGCGGGCGTTGCGGAGGGGATCACGAGCGCCGTAGGTGTGCTGATCTTCATGCTCAATGGTGTCACGCTCGACCCCAGATTGACGCCCAGCCTGACATTTGGCGCGGTCCTTTCAGTCCCTCTGGCTGCATACATCGTCAGCAGATTATCGATCAAGAGTATTAAATCTGCCATCGGAGGCACGATGCTTGCCTTGGGCGGCTATACGTTATTACGCATATTAATTTGATGGAAGCAAGATACGATGTCGATATCCATGAAATCCAAAAACCGGATTTTTAAATCGGATTCTATAAAATCATGGCTCGAGACATTCATCCAAGTCTTGTACGAGAACGTAATCTTTCTCGACTCGAACGGCCGGATCGCTTCCATAAACCAGAACGCAAGAATTGCCCTGGGATGGATGAGCGATCCCGCAATGGAACCATCATGTGTCGAGTTCTTGATCCCTCATACAGCAGAACCACGATCACCGATAGAAGTCGTGGCGTCTGAGAATACACGCGAAACGATCTCGCAAATCCAAGAAAAAGAACTGGCGGTTGTTGAAATTGCAAGAGTGGGCATCTCAACAGATAATGAAGAAGAAATTTTTTTCATTTTACACGATGTCACGGAGGAAAAAGCCTCCGACAGCCTGCGGTTCTCCTTTCTTGGCAACATCACCCATGAATTTCGAACACCGCTTTCTGCGATCAACGCCTCGGTTGAAGTCATTCTGGAAGAGATCGAAGACTTATCGAAATCGGAATTGAGCGAACTTCTCGATTCAATCCATTTGAGTGTTTCCGGATTACAAACTTTGATCGATAACCTGCTCGAGAGTATCAGCATCGAAGCCGGTCATTTTCGCGTTCACAAACGTCCGGCTCAATTGGACGCTGTCCTCGTCGACGCGATGCGGGTAATGCAGCCGTTACTCACACGCCGCCGACAGCAAGTCGTCATACACAAACCGTCGCGCATACCTGCCATACAGGCCGATCCAACCCGACTGACTCAGGTTCTGGTCAATTTGATATCGAACGCCAGTAAATACAGTCCGATAGGGACCCAGATCGAACTTTCGCTGGAAGAGACCGAGGGCAAGCGGATTCGGGTAACGATTGCTGACCGAGGCGATGGCATCCCGAGTGAAGACAAAGAGCAAGTATTTCATCGCTTTGTAAGACTTGGCAATAGCGATGGAACGCAGTATGGTATTGGTCTAGGATTATCGGTCGTGAAAGCCATTATCGAAGAACACTGTGGAGAAATTGGCGTGGAAGACAGACAAGATGGTGGATCGATTTTTTGGTTCACGTTGCCCATCAACGGATTGCCGTCATGAAAGCCTTGATCGTCGACGATGATCTGGCCCTCGCCGACGTGGTTTCTTTCACTATGCGGCGAGCCGGTTTTGAAGTCATCGTCGCACACGACGGTCAAACCGCATTGGACCGTTGGCGGGAGGCCGAACCCGATCTGGTCATTCTCGACATCAACCTGCCGAAACTCAACGGGCTCGCCGTTTGTCAGCGTATTCGTTCAGAAGCTTCGACCCCAATCATCATCCTCAGCGTGCGCGGCGAAGAAGACGACGTCGTTAAGGGACTTGAATTGGGTGCAGATGATTACATCGTAAAACCGTTCAGTCCCCGGCAGCTCGTCGCTAGATCGGAAGCCGTGCTACGCAGGTCAGAAACAAAACCGATCTCAAACGCTCCTTTGACCGCCGGAGATCTCACCCTGGACTTGACCCGCAACGAAATCAGGTCTGGTTACAATAATGCGCCTACCAGATTGACAAAACTCGAGACTCGCCTGATGGAAATCATGTTGATCAACCCCGGCCAGGTTCTCCCATTCGACATGTTGATCGACTCAATTTGGGGTCCGGCTTCCGGTGATCGAGTGATGCTCAAACAACTCGTTTACCGGCTGCGTCGCAAGATCGAGCCCGACCCGGCAAATCCGTGTCGTCTCATTACGATCAGCGGCATCGGATATTCGTTAGAAGTTGTCAAATAATCGAACAGAAACCCGAGACTCCTCGCAGTGATTCGTCATTCCCGGAAATAAATCGGTCCAAAGTTACGCTCTGTTACTGAATTGTTACCCAGGCACAACCGGGCTTGTTACCGCGAGTGCCTACACTGCGTTTGACGAAACGCAGCCGTCCTGACTTCATGTCTGCACATGAGGAAATCTATCGCAGCACATCTTATAAGGAATTTGCTATGCCCAACAAACGAAAAGCGTCACGCATACGGGAACGACGCCGTTCGGTTAATCCCATCGCTGCTGAATCGAAGGATTTCCCATGCAGATAATTTCAATACACACGACCTTGGTATCGGCAGCGCTGCTGTGTGCGCTGCAAGCCATCCACTCGAAACGTCTCTTGATCTCAGCGCTATGGCTCGCCGCCCTCAGCGCATTGCTATCCATTCTCTTCTACATTCTTGGCGCCGAACAAGTCGCCGTGATCGAACTCAGCGTCGGCGCCGGTTTGGTTACGGTCTTGTTTGTGTTCGCGATTAACGTTGCCGGCGATCAAGAACTCAAAGGTCGGGACATCATCCCCATACCCTTCGCTGCGGGGCTCGTACTGATCGGCATCCTACTCTTGATCCGTTTCATCGTTCCTTTAGAACCCCCGCTACGTACTTCTCGATCTGTATCGTTCGTCGAGACCCTGTGGGGGTTGAGAGGCTTGGACATGCTGGTGCAAATCGTGCTGATCTTCTCCGGTGTATTGGGCCTGTTGAGAATCCTGGCCGAGGCGAAAGCGCCACTCGAAGGCGCCGTCACGGAGGAAGTGGCCGCACTGCGTGAACGTGATCTGCAGGCGCTCGCTCAGCAATCCACTGCAGCAACAGAGAGAATTTCGCAGGCGACGCCCGAGCCATTTTAGGGAGCTCGCATGAAGGGACATTCGAAGGAGACATCATGGAACTTTCCTCTTTGAATATCTTATTTATCGGGGCGGCAGCCTTGCTCGGGATTGGGATGTACGGCATGCTGGTCAGCCACAACCTGATCAAAATTGTGGTCGCCATTCAAATTCTTGTGAAGTCCGCTTTGCTGGCGATGATCAGCGCCGGCTTGGCACGTGACGAAATACAACTGTCACAAAGTCTCGCGCTTACCGTCATCGTCGCCGATACGATCGTTGCCGTGATCGGCATTGCCCTCGCCGTTCAAGTACGGCGCCGAATCGGCACGCTCGACGTGCGGGAACTGAGCAAGTTGAAGGGATAATCCATGGCCGTCCTTTGCGTTTCACTCTGCATTTGTTTGCCCTGGATCGGATCGATCGCCGTCTGGCGCTGCGGCAACGCTCACTCCAAACTGCAGCATTCAGTGGCCTCCGTATTCGCCGTCGCAACGGGGGTCGTGTCGCTTCTGCTGCTGCTCAACCCCGCAGAGACGCCCGTCGTACGCATCCCCATGGGTGATTTTTTCGGCGAGCTCACCCTCGTACCCGACGGTCTGGGAATCATTCTGGCGATCATCGCTTCGGTCGTAGGCAGCCTGGCGGTGGTTTTT
The DNA here is from genome assembly GCA_034430695.1 of Anaerolineales bacterium. Lineage (GTDB taxonomy): Bacteria > Chloroflexota > Anaerolineae > Anaerolineales > E44-bin32 > WVZH01. Next base: position 59,819 of record DAOUEE010000006.1, read on the forward strand.
TCCATCGATTACATGCACGGCGATCCGCAGCTCGGTCGCTACTACGCCTTGATCCTATTCTTCATCGGCGCCATGTCGGGACTCGGCCTTTCCGGCAGCATGCTGTTGATGTTTTTCTTCTGGGAAATTACGGCGTTCTGCTCCTACGCCCTGATTTCATTTCACAACGACGATCCCAAAGCTGTCTCCGGCGGCGTGAAAGCGCTGATCGTCACGCAGTTTGGCGGGATCGGTTTGCTCATCGGTGCGCTGATCATTCGTTCCTACACCGGGAGCTACCAAATCGGCGATTTTCTCGAAACCGCTCCGGCGCTCGAATCGGGCCTATTGAGCGCCATCGGATTTGGCTTTCTGCTGGCGGCCATGGCGAAATCCGCACAATTCCCTTTGCACACCTGGCTGCCGGATGCCATGGAAGCACCCACACCCGTCACGGCACTCATTCATGCAGCCACGATGGTCAATGCCGGCGTCTACCTGCTGGCACGCTTTTTTCCGGCCTTCGAAGCCGTTGCTGGTTGGAAAACAAGCGTGATGCTCGTCGGACTGCTGTCTGCCCTTTTAGCAGCGCTGATGGCGACGAGATCCGACGATATCAAGCGAGCCCTGGCGTATTCGACCATCAGCCAATTGGGCTACATGATCTACGCGGTCGGAATCGGGGGGATCTTCGCCAGCATGTTTCACCTGCTAAGCCACGCCGTTTTCAAGGCGCTGTTATTCCTGGGCGCCGGCGCGGTCATTCACGCCACCGGCACGCGGGACATGCGGCGCATGGGCAATCTATCCAAGAAAATGCCCTTCGTTCATGCAACCTTCATGATTGGATGTTTTGCACTCGCCGGTCTCCCCCTTGCCAACGGATTCTTCAGCAAAGAGTTGATCCTGGAATTCGGGCTTCAGCGCGGCCCGCAGTGGGTTTTTCTCTGCATGCTTGCCGGCGCTGGATTGACCGCCTGGTACACACTGCGCATCTATACCATGACGTTCCGAGGTCAATCCGGCGAAATCCACGTCGTAAACCCTGCACCGCCCGCCATGAAAACCTCGCTCGCGATTCTCGCCGCAGGTGTGCTTACGACCTGGCTGTTTGCTGCGGGTTTCAGCGCGCTGCTGGCGGATTCTCTGCCCTATCACAACGTCCACGTAACGACCAATATCTCACTCATCCATGAAATCATCCGCGCCCCCTTAACGTACGTTGCGCTGCTCGTGATCGTCGCCGGGGGCGCGTGCTGGCAGTTCCGCGATCGTGTGGTAAAGAAATTCCGCATACCCGCTCGGGTGACGCAGTTCGTCGAATCGGGCTACGGAATAGATATCCCCTACACGGCCGTCGTGCGCATCACGCAGCGGGCGTCCAGGCTTCTGCGTGATGCGCACAGCGGGCAGCTCAATTTGAACGTAGCGGGCATCAGCGCCGCGCTCTGCATCCTGCTGACACTCCTTCTGGCCGGAGTTTGAGATGGCTTCGACTGCATTTCGTTGGCTCGTCGCGCTTCCACTGATCGCCTCGCCCTGCATCTACCTGACAGGCCGAGTCGGATTGCGCAAGGAGTGGAGTAAAGTCGCGCAAGTCATGGGTTTTGTCTTGCTCATCGCAGCCTGGATCCCGTTTCTACTGTCGGCGAATGATTACGCCGCCTCAGGAACGCTTTCACTCCGCATCGGAAGCGTTTCGCTCCAAATGGACGGCCTGAGCCTGCTCTTCATCGGGATCACACTGGTCCTGGGAACCCTCGTAGCTCTTTTTTCACAATCCTACATAGCCAGGGAAGACGGCCGAGAGAAATTCTTCGCTATGCTCGCGGCTATGATCGGCGTGATGATCGGCCTGGCCTGTGCGAGCGATCTGTTCAACCTGTGGATCTGGTTCGAGGCGATGGCCGTCACCTCGTATCTGTTGGTCGCCTTCTACAGCGAACAGCCCCCATCCCTGGAAGCCGGCGTGAAATACCTCGTGCAGAGCGCCGTAGGCTCGACGCTGGTGTTGATCGGCATCAGCCTCGTCTTCTCGCAGTTCGGCGATCTCAGCCTGGCCGACATCCGCCGGAATGCCGCGCCCTCGCCCATCCTACTCGCAGCCGGCGGACTTTTCGTCGTCGGTTTCGGCGTGAAGACCGCGCTCGTGCCGCTTCACACCTGGCTGCCTGACGCGCACTCGCAAGCGCCGAGCGGGATCAGCGCCATGCTGTCCGGAGTGGTCATCGAAGCGGGTTTGATCGCCTTGCTCCGCTGTCTGAGTTCCTTGACCGGCATCGCACCAACATGGGGTGTGCTGCTGATGGGCTTCGGCTGCTTGAACATGCTTACCGGGAATCTTCTGGCACTGGGGCAGAAGCAGGTCAAGCGCATGTTTGCCTATTCTTCCATCGCGCACATGGGCTACATGCTCCTCGGCCTGGGTATTTCGTATTACACCAACGATCCCAATGGAGCCCAGGGAAGCCTCTTTCATCTTCTCAACCATGGAATCATGAAAGGTCTGGCTTTCCTGGCTGCCGGATCGCTGCTCTATGCGTTGCGCATCCTGCTCGATCAGCATACTCCGCTGCACATCGAGGACATGGCCGGCGCTGCCCGGCTTTACCCCATTCCGGCCCTGGCACTCAGCGTCGCCGTACTCAGCCTGGGCGGTCTTCCACCCCTGGCGGGCTTCACGTCGAAGTGGCAAATTTTCGTTGCCGGATTCGAGACGAAAAATACGGTCATTATCCTGCTGGTCGCTTTTGCGGCTTTGAACAGCGTCCTTTCCCTGGCTTACTACGTGCCGCTGGTGAACGTGCTTTACCGGAACAAACCCTCGAAGGATGTCATTGTCGGCGGCCGCATCCCGTGGAGCATGAACCTGCCGCTGATTGTCCTTGTGTTATTCATCGTCCTGTTGGGCGTGTGGCCGACGCTCGCCGACGGTATCACCATTCCGGCCGGACAGGCAGTCATGCAAGGCGTCATCGATGTATCGACGGCTGCACTTCCGTAGCGTTTCGAAGTCGTTCGTGAGTGCCAGAACATGGAGCAAACGATGTATGCACTGATCCTCTCCCCTGTCATTTCCTTCTTGCTCTATCTGTGTCTCACCTCGCTTCTATATTTGAGCGGCCGGTATCTGGCCGGCGCAGCGGTGGAGACATCCATGAAGACGAGCACCTATGCCAGCGGCGAGGTCGCGCCGACAAAGATCGCGGCACCCGGGTATCGGCCTTTTTTCATCGTTGCTTTGTTCTTCGCCGTTCTTCATTTGGGCTCACTCGTGTTGGGAAGCGGCGGGACGAACACAATAGCCAGCGTCTATCTCGCAGGCCTGATCTTGACCTTGCTGGCTTTGATCCTGGGTTGAAAGGTAGATCGACATGAATGCGGACGGTAGACTGCGGCAGTTGAATCTCAAAACGATGAAGATGTGG
>DAOUEE010000007.1:0-11415 GCA_034430695.1 Anaerolineales bacterium
CGGCGCGGATTTATCAAAACCGCCGCAGTTACCGGCGCCGGACTGCTGGCAGCGAGTTGTGGAAAGATCTCCTCGCGAACCAAAGAAAAAATCGTCGTTGGAATGGCCCGACCACTCACAGGCCCTTTAGCCATGATCGGGGATTCGGCCTTCAAACCGGTGTATGAGACATTTATCGAGGAGGTCAATGGCGAAGGGGGCGTGTACGTCAAGGAGCTTGACAAGCGTTTGCCCATTGAACCCCTGATCTACGATGACGAAAGTGACGTGGCGAAGATGGGGATGTTGACGGAGAAGCTCATCGTCGAGGATGAGGTCGACTTCCTCTGGCCGGCTTGCTCGACATCGTTTATCTTCGCCCAGGCTCCGATCGCCAACAAGCATGGCTACCTGTTGATTACGGCCGAAGGCGGGGCAACGAGCGTCAAGGAAATGCTCCCCAGCTTGCCATACGTCTTCGTTACACTCAGCTTTTCGGACTGGTACCAGATTCCGGTACTCGCCGATCTTCTGCAGGACAAGGGCGCAACATCGGCCTACATCGCCTACATTGCTGACCTGCACGGCATCGAGTATTCCGGCGTTGCGGGCATCGAATTTCCGAAGAAGGGTATCGAGATCATCGGCGTCAAGAGCGTCCCAGCGGACATGGCGGATCTGTCCCCCGTGATCGAGGACGCAGGCGCCTCCGGCGCCGACGTTTTCTGCTGCTTCGCATATCCCGATCAGATCATGCCGGCGATGGGCGCATCGATCGAGCTTGGGTTCAATCCAAAAGCCTGGATCGGCGGACCCGGTGTCAATTTCGGGTTCTTCCATACGGCCTTCGGCCCGATGGCCGAGGGAATTCTCGGCTTCACATCCTTCAGTCCGAAGCAGTCTGAGGCGGCTCAGGCGCTGGCCGACAGGCTCTACACGGGCCAACCGGAAGACATCCAGGATCCGTGGGGTCATCCATTATACTGGGCTGGTCTCGAAGTATGGAAGCAGGCCATCGAAAAGGCTGGCACCCTCGATCAGGCGGCAATCCGGGACGTGGTGGCGAGCGAAACCTTCGAAACGGTCCTGGGGCCCACCTGGTTCGAGAATGGTCTGCTGTCGAAGGATTGCCATACGGGGGAGATCGGACAATGGCAGAATGGTCTGTATGAGGTCGTCGGTCCGAAAGACATGGCGACCGCGGAGATGGTCTATCCAAAACCGGAGTTCCCGACTTAAGCAAGAAGGGTTTCGGGCCCTTTGACTGACTGGTGCAGTTACGCAGGCTTGCTTAGCGTGACTCAACTCTGTTCAGTACTCGTATGTCGTGAGTTGGTCGTCCTTTAAGCAGCCTGCTTTTTTTCCCATAATGGTATGAACGTTTAACTGAAAATTGGGGCTGCCGGGGTGTTGCTTGTGGGCTCGATTGCTCGCATCGCCACGATCTATCGCTCGCAGCATGGGGCAGCGCGGATGCAAATATCTTTTCCGCGGCGTGTCCAACATGCACAGGATCTGCCCGACTGATTAAAAATCGAAGAGCCCCGCATCAATCATTCTGTGTTCCCTGATGGGGTGGGCAAGCTTCAGCGGCCCATCGCGGAGGATGTGCTATGCCGCGCGTTGAGGTGGTGCCCGAGCAGCGTATCAGTCGTCCAGGCCGATGAACATGGATTGCGCGAAGGTGTTCTGAAAATCGGGGTGCGTGGCGAGCTCGAGATAGTGGATACGTGCCGCGAGGTCGCGTGCCTCATCGCGTTTGGCTCGGGAGACAAGAGCGAGTTTGGCGCCCATGCCGGCGGCGTTGCCCACCTGGTGATATCGATCCAGGGGAAGATCGGGCAGCATGCCAATTGTGATCGCACTGGCGATGTCGATATACGTTCCGAACGCCCCGGCGACGATCACCGTATCGATTTCATCCGTCCGAACGCCGGCGGATTGGAGCAGCAACTTGATCCCGGCCGACATGGCCCCCTTGGCGAGTTGGAGCTCCCGCACGTCTTTTTGTGTGAAGCTGATTGCGTGATCGGAATCGGTGCCGTCCGTTCTCTGGGAGGCGTCTCGTTCATCAACGAGCACGAACTCGCGCTCATCGCCAAGCGTGCGCACGCGGGTGTGGTCGTGCATGCGGCCTTGCTCGTCGAGTACACCTGAGAGATAGAGTTGCGCCATGACGTCGAGGATGCCGGAGCCGCACAACCCGACAGGCGGCGCGCCGCCTATGGTTTGATACTCGATGGTGTCTTCGACGATTCTCAGGTGTTCGATGGCGCCGTTCGCGGCCCGCATGCCGTGTTTGATGTGAGCGCCCTCGAATGCCGGACCGGATGCGCACGAAGCGCTGATCAACCTTTCATCATGCCGCAGACAAATTTCCGTGTTCGTCCCGATATCGATTGCCAGGGTTGTTCCGGGACGGTGTTCGATTTTCGCTGCCAGGAGCATGGCGACGTGGTCCGCGCCGACGAAGCCGGCGATGTTGGCCAATAAGTGGACGTAGCTGCCGGGCATGAACTCGAGTCCCAGGTCGCGAGCCTTCACGTCCAACGCCGAGGATACGGCGGGGATATATGGGGCTCGAGCGAGTTGTTTCAGCGGCAAGTCCAGAAAAATGTGATGCATCGCCGTGTTGCCAACAATCACCGTATCGGAAATATGGGACGGCTCGGCGTCGATCTGAGTGCACATTTCGCCGGCCGCTTTGTTGATCCCCGCCACCACCAAATCCCGCAGTGTTGTGGGATGAGACGGATTTCTCTCGACGTAGGAAATGCGAGCGATGATGTCTTCCCCGTAGGCGATCTGGGGGTTCATCAGGCCTCGGGCCGCCAGAGTTTGTCCCGTGTTGAGGTCGAGTAAGTAGATGGCAATCTTGGTCGTGCCCAGATCGACGGCCAAACCCAAAGACGGGAGATCCGGGGTCAAGAGTCCGATGATTTCGCGCCCTCGGACGACGGCCTGAACGCGCCAGGTCCCGCTGCCGGGATCGAGGTGTTCGCGCAAGTCGGGGGAAATCCGCCGCAGGACATCGATGTCGGTCGACACGCCCTTCAAGCCGTGCTGCCGCTCGAGTGCATCGAGAAGCCTTCCGGCGTCCGCTTCGAGATCTTCGAGGGTCGGTTGGGGAAGAGCGGCGGGAAAAGCCCGGACGATGGGGTCCGGCTCAACGGGCAGTTCCTCGCCTTCGACTTGCGTACGCTGAGGGGAAGACAAGGATTCGGGCGGCACACCCACCTTGCAGTCGCTTGTCAGAGTCGTGCAGCACGCCAGGCGGTAGCCTTGAGATATGTCCTCGGGGGTGAGGAACTCCATTTCGCTGGCGGTAGGCTGCGATACATCGCCGCTCAGGATCTGTATACGGCAGCGTCCACAGGTGCCCGTGCCGCCGCACAGGCTTTCCAGCTCGACCCCCAAGGCGCGGGCGACCTCGAGTAAATTCTCGCCCTCCGGTACTTCCCCTCTGCGCCCTAACGGCTCGAAGTGGACAAAGTGACTCATGCTTTCAACATTATAGGTCGTTTGCGGCCGACGAAAAAGGGACGAATATCCCTCGGGGGTCCAGCCTCTTAGATGTTATGTTATCCCGGACGATCGAGGTGGCCGTGGAGAGATGCTTGTGCTTCGGCGTTACACAGCCTGGCGATTTATATCTCAACAAAGTCGATATACGGCAATTGCCGCTCTTCCTCGAGTCTGGTGCGTTCGAGTAAAATATTTGAGATTCTTTTGAATCCAGTTTTTACTTCAAGGCATGCATGAATCTAATCTGCCGGCTCGCATCTGGATTTGCATGACGCGTCCACAGGATTGACTTACCCGGATCGAGAATTTCTCGTCCTACGTTGGCGTCGGCCCAGTTTAAGCGCGGCGAAGGGTTCGCAGGATGATGACCAGAATGACCCCGCCGGCGACGGCCACACCAATGTTTCCCAACCAGTTTGTGCTGGAAAGACCGATTAGGCCGAAGATCCATCCTCCAAGAACACCACCCAGTACACCAATCACGAGATCACCCAGGAGGCCGTATCCTTTCCCCTTCATGATCAAACCGGTGAGCCAACCCGCGATAATCCCGCTGACGATCCAGATTAATATATGCATGTACTCATCCTCCATGATTTGAGTTCTATCCGGTTCTCGTTATACGTTCTGTCAAGTATTTTTGACGATCATTATCCAAAGGTTACCAAAGACCGGCATCCTGCCTCTTGTGCTTTGCCTGCAACTTCCATCTTTCGAAAGACACTCTCGTTCGCAAGGATGATGCAATTTAAGCGATGTGGTATTGGATTCTTCAAGCTTCAACAGATGCGATACCCATGCTCCCCGGCAGAGTAGATCAATAATTCCTCCTGGCTAAATATTAGCACGTACGGATGTCAGTTGCCGTTATATAATTTTATCCCAGGATGGCCCCATGCTTATTTCCGGAGAAATCATGGAAAAGTGGCCTCCCTTTCACAATGGCGGTTGAGATAAGATGGCCATAAGGATGAGTTTCCTTGAGAGTGTCGATCGAGGTTTAATAGCGTCAGGCAACCTTCATCACTTTCTTTTGGCAACCATGGAAAACGCATTCCTTCTCAGAAAACACTTCCTCACCGCATTGGATGCCGGATTCGCTGTAAAATTACCATAATCTATTGAATTCTTAGCGTTTGTTCGTGAATAATATACATATGCATCGAAGGAATATGATGAAGTTGTTACGTCATTCGTGAAGGAAACGGCGAGTATGGACGACAGACAGATATTTGCTGAATATTGGCATCGAACTCCAGACGAACTCATGGCGGCCCTCGGCAGTACGCCACGAGGTTTGCGTTCCGATCGTGCTTTGGAGCTGCTCGAATCTGTCGGGCATAATTCCCTGGAAGTAAAGAAACGGATAACGGGGTTGTGGTTGTTTCTGAATCAATTCAAGAATCCTCTGGTCTTGATCCTGATCTTCGCTACGCTGGTTTCCATGCTGACGAAGGACTGGGCGGATGCGTTGATCATACTGGCGATCGTGCTCAGCAGTGCGGTGTTGACTTTCGTCCAGGAGTACAATGCCGGAGTCGCGGTTGAGAAACTGCGGGCGCGAGTGCGGGTGAAAACCCTCGTGCTGCGCGATGAAGTCGAGCGGGAGATTCCTGCCGAAGAGGTCGTCCCGGGAGATGTTGTCCGTCTAAGCGCCGGCAGCCTGGTCCCCGCCGATGGGATCCTGCTCGAGGCGAAGGATTTCTACATTAACCAAGCTATTCTCACGGGCGAGACCTTTGCTGTGGAGAAACGCCCTGGCAGTGTGGCCGTGGAGGCCCCTCTTGCACAGCGTACGAACTGCGTTTTCATGGGCACCAACGTTCGCAGCGGAAGCGCGTTGGCCCTGATCGTCCAAACCGGTTCCCACACTGCGTTTGGACAGGTCGCCAAGCGGTTGACCATTCGTCCACCGGAGACGGAATTCGAAATGGGTGTCCGGCGCTTTGGGAATCTGCTCAGCCGTATGATGCTTGTGCTGGTCGTAATCGTGTTCGCCGTCAATGTCTCCTTTCAGAAGCCAGTTTTGGATTCATTGCTTTTCTCCGTTGCGCTTGCAGTAGGCATTACGCCCGAACTTCTGCCCGCCATCATCAGTGTGACGTTGTCCAAAGGTTCGCAAGAGATGGCCAAGCAAGGGGTTATCGTGCGGCGGTTGAACGCCATCGAGAATCTGGGCAGTATGGATGTGCTCTGTACGGACAAAACGGGCACTCTCACGCAAGGTATAGTCAAATTGAACGGTGCGATCGACGTACAGGGTCAACCATCACAGGCGGTCCTGCACTACGCCCACATCAACGCAAGCCTGCAAACAGGCTTAAGCGATCCACTCGATGAGGCAATCATTGCCGTGCGGAAGACCGAGCTTGACGGAGTGAAAAAAATCGACGAGATCCCTTACGATTTCGTGCGCAAAAGGCTTAGTGTGGTCGTCGAAGAGAAAGGTGTATGGCGGATGATCACCAAGGGTGCTCTCGAAAACGTCTTGGCAGTATGCTCGCAGATGCGAGACGGCGGGGAGCGGTCGTTGAATGACGAGCGTGTAGAGATGATCCGCAGCCGTTTTCAGGAGTGGAGCAATCAGGGATTTCGGGTTTTAGGTGTTGCCGTACGGGAGCTTCAGGAGTTAAAGAACTTCACACATCAGGACGAGACCGGGATGACCTTCGTTGGTTATTTACTGTTCTTCGACCCACCCAAACCCGAAGTACAGCAAACGATCCGGGATCTTGCGGCCAGTGGTGTCGAACTGAAAATCATCACTGGGGATAACCGCCAGGTGGCGCTGCACACCGCGGAGATGATCGGCTTGAAAATAATGGGTGTGCTTACGGGGAGTGAGCTCAACCGGCTGCCTGACGAAGCTTTGTGGCACCGGGTTGAAACGGTGAATTTATTCGTGGAGGTGGATCCCAATCAAAAAGAGCGCATCATCCTGGCGCTGCGCAAGAAGGGGCGCGTGGTCGGGTACATGGGGGACGGCATTAATGATGCCCCCTCACTTCGCGCCGCCGATGTCGGCATCTCTGTGGACCAGGCGGTGGACGTAGCGAAAGAAGCGGCCGATTTCGTGCTGCTCGAGAAAGGCCTGGATGTATCGGAGCGTGGGATTCGGCTGGGAAGGCGCACATTTGCCAATACCTTGAAGTACGTCTACGTTACCACCAGCGCTAATTTCGGTAACATGTTCAGTATGGCCAGCGCAACGCTATTCCTGCCGTTCCTGCCGATGCTGCCGGTGCAGATTCTGCTGACCAACTTCCTTACCGATTTTCCTGCGATCACCATCGCCAGTGATCTTGTCGATAAAGAAATGGTCGAAAGGCCGCGACGCTGGAATATCCGGCACATCCGTAATTTCATGTTCACCTTTGGAACCGTGAGTTCGATCTTCGATTATCTCACTTTTGGCCTGCTGCTTTTGGTTTTACATACGACGGTCGATGAATTCCGTACCGGATGGTTCATTGAATCGGTGATGACCGAACTGCTGGTAATGCTGGTGATCAGGACGCAGCGGTCGTTTTTCCGGAGCCGAATCGGCAAGATGCTGCTGGCATCCACTGTGATCGTCGCCGTAGTTACGGTCGTATTACCGTATCTGCCTTTCGCTTCCATCTTTGGTTTGACCCCACTTCCCGTCAACCTCATCCTCGGTTTACTCGTTATTACGCTGCTGTACATCGTAGGAACGGAGGCAACGAAGCGGATGTTTTACCGATGGGCGATATCGTCTTGAGTAAATCGCATGGAAAGGTTGATTTTGAATGTGGATGAGGTCGTCTTACTCGGAACAAGCCTGGCGTCCAATCTTACGCAAGGACGGGATGTCGATCTGGCCGCGCCTGAGCGGATATGATCGCAGCGACGATTTTGGTCTTTGCCAGCACCCGCATCTCTTTTCAGTGACGGGAAATCCGCACCGGATGGATATCCGGCTGCGTTTCATCGGTTGAAGTTGGTCGAGGCGTCATTGCGGGAGTAAATTAAACATATCGGCTCCCGGGGAGAATCAGCCCTGTCCCGGGAGCCGGTGTTTACGCTGCGATGATCAAAAAAGTCAAGTTCCGATCAATCGGAGTATTACGCAGCTTTCCGTCTGAGCCAGATCGCCCAGACGGCCACCGCGAGCGCGACGATCACGGCGGCGACGATCAGGATCCAATACGGGAAGGCTGTCTGTTGCGGTGAGGCGGATTCGGTTTCTGCAGCTTCAGATTGGGACGCCTCACTCTCTGCAGCCCCTGCGCCGCTCTTCTGATCGAGGTAGGTCGTCACCCAGGCCAGCGGCGCGTTCCAGTTGATCGTCACCTCGTTGGTCGAGTAAGAGCCAATTTCGTCCACGTAGCGTTTGGACGGCGCGTAAGCGGAGAGATTGGCGTTCAACGCTGCCGGGTCGTTGGCCGTGGCGTTTGCACCGCCGGCAAGCGCGCCGGGCGGAGGCGGTGGATAACCGTTTGCGGGATCGTTGGCCCAGAAGCGGTGATGCGGGTGCTGCATGGGATACGTTCCGTAGCCGGAGACGTAGCTCTTGTAGAGTGGATTGTGACCCAATATGTAATCCATGCTCAAGCGTACAGAATCCAGATATTTGCCTTCCCCGCTGAGATCGTGCGCCAGCGCCATCAGGATCGTGTTGTCGAGGATCAAACCGTTGGAACCCCAGGGATATCCTCCGTGGATGAGCACGGAATATCCATCCTGCTTCTGGATGGCGAGCATCTCGTCGGCGAAAGCAAGTATGTTCTGCTTCAATTGCTTCGCCTGCTCTTCCGGGAGGTCGTTTTCCGTCGAGGCCAGCGTAATCGTGCCCAGGGAAGCGGTGCTGCCCCAGTCGAACTGGTCCACTTCGCCGAAACGATCCGACTCAAGCAGGTAGTTGAGATACGCCTCATCGCCGGTCGCGACGTACAGTTCGGCTGCAGCCCAGTAGAACTCGTCAGCGACGTTGCCGTCTTCATAGTTGCCGCCGCCGTCACCGGGGGTGTTGCCGGCGTAGATGTTCGGATTGGCGAGTGCGGCTTCCCAGGCCGTTTGCGCGGCAGCCAGACAGGTCGCTGCAAAGTCCGGATCGATTTCATCCCAAATGCGGGCGCACTGCGCCGCAGTCGCCGCCAGATTGAGTGTGGCGGCCGTGGAGGGCGGGTAAAGGTAACGGCCTTGTCCGATGATCTCGTGCTCGTTGTCGTTGTCCACTTCCATTGGCGGCACCTTGGGCATGGGTTCCCAGGTGCGGTCGTGTATCTTGTGATGGACCATTCCGGCTTTCGGTTGTCCCTGCGGAACCTGCATGGAAAGGAGGAACTCCATTTCCCAACGCGCTTCGTCCAGCAGATCGGGAACGCCGTTGCCTTGCTCCGGGATACGAAGCGTGCCGTCCTCATAGACTTCAGGGAAGCGTTCGTAAAGGTTCATCAAAATCCAGGTGGAAATACCGCCGTTAACTACGTACTTGCCGAAATCTCCGGCGTCGTACCAGCCGCCCGCTACATCCAGGGAATAATCACAGCCGGGCCATGAGTTGCCATCGGGATCGTCGCCTTTGTAGCACGTCACGTCGTCGTCCGTGATGTGGCCGGCAGGGCGAGCCCAATTTGCACCCACGTATTGCACAACGATGGGAGTGCCGCTGCGATTGTGATAGAAGTAAGCCAGGGCGTCATTTTTCAGTTGACTGTAAATGTCTTCGGATATTGAAAAGGCAGCACTTTCCAGACCGCCGGCTACAATTTGATAGCCGTTGCCCGGCGTCTCGTACGCCGAAAAATCGATCTCGTGCAAGAAATCACCCGAAGATGCGTCTTCACCAAGAACGGTGGTCTTGCCGCTGAGCACGACCTCTCCGCTGCTGTCCAACAAATTCCAAGCCAAAGGGTCAGGAGAATTCTGTGCGATGGAGGCGATCTTCTCCCCCTTGGGGAAATACCCGACTTGATTAACGCTCACCTGCGCCGGAATGGGAGCCGGTGTGGGCGTCGGCGCCGCCGTCGGCTGCACCTCGACGGCGCTGGGCTGGGGGATGTCCTCCCGTCCGAGCTCGAAGAAGATCGCTCGCCCGAAGAGATAGGGGTACTGCCAGGATTGATCGGAGGTGTCGGCTTTCGACCAGATCAGTTTGACGTTGCGGTCCAGCGCAGAAGCGCCGTTGATCTGCGCTTGAAAGCCGATTTCGACGCCGTGGGCGGGTTCCAATAAACCTTCGAGTGCGACGGCTGCTTCAAAACCCCAACCGTCTTCTGTTTCGAATACGAACCCGCGCACGCTGGCATCTGAGCTTTTCATCCCGGTGATCGTCAGCGCATCCGGGTCGGTATTGCCGATGTCTGCGGCGTTGATGTTGATCTGAAAGATCTTCGGCCAGAAGGCCGTGGCGTTGAGGTCATCAGAAGCGTTGATGTAAAACTCCATAGAATCTTCGTTCCAGAAGTTCGTTCCGTGCTTACCGGCGATGATGTTTTTATCGGGCATCTGCATGGTAATGTAGAAATTCTGCGCGTCCGCAGCCACCGAGAAGGTGAAGGAACCGTTCTCCGCGGGGTCGGAAGAAAGCGTCTGGCCGTAATCCACGTAACTCGAGGGCAAGCCCTCCCAATCCGACAGATCGCCGTCCACTGTGATCTCGACGGGGAAGGGGATGTAAATCAGCTCTCCCTGAATTTCGGGTGGAACGGGGCCATCGAAGTCCTGTGCGGCGACGTTCGCCGGCGCCACGAGCGCGATGAAGGCGAGGACGGTTACCGTGATGATTGTGGTGAACCATGCAGTCTTATTCATTTTCCATCTACCTCATGGGATTTGGTTTGCAACCGGCGAGGATTATGCCTTCGGAACGCCGGAAGGTTCAGCATATTATAGTATGAAAGCGAAGCGCAGGCGTTCGTTTTGTGCTTTCGACGGTTCCTTATGCTTCGCTTCTCGTTTCGCCGCTCATTTCCCGGCTTTTCGTCTTGACAAAAGAGCAGTCATGGACTAATATGGGTGGGCAGTCACCCATATTAGTCGATTGGAAGGAGAGAATGCCGCGGTTCAAGGAAGAAGAGCGGGCGCGCATGAAAGGGGAGACCCGAACGGCGTTGTTGGAAGCGGCGGCATTGGAGTTCGCCCGTGAAGGGTACAACGGGGCGAATATCAACCGCATCTCCACGGCGGCCGGTTACGCCAAGGGCACAATTTACAACTATTTCGAAAGCAAACGCGCGCTCATGCAGGCCTTGATTGAGGACACTGCCGCGATGCACCTGGCTTACCTCAACGAGCGGGTGCTGCAGGCGGAGATGGCTGACCGGCGGTTGGAGGTCTTCTTTATCGCCGGCTTTGAATTTGTCTCGGCACATCTTGCCCGGGGACGGGCGATCGTAAACAACCTCTATGGCCCGGACGTGGGTTTCAAAGACGCAATGTACCAGGCTTATCTGCCCATCTTCGAACTCGTTGGCCACGACATCCTTGCACTGGGTCTGGAACAGGAGATTTTTGCCCGGATGGACCCGACTACCATGTCCACTTTGGTGATGCTCATCTATCTGGGGGTTGCTGCTCAAATCAGTCCGGAAGGGAGACCCTGGCTCGATACGCATCTGGTGGCCGATTTCGCTGTACGCGGGCTCAGGAAACAGCCAGAGGCGCATCGATCGGCTTGAACATTTCCGCCTCCACGAGACTCGTTGTAAACCTTGATTGCTGTGTGGGCGGGAAACCCGCTCATTTACTGGAAAGGATCATGTCTGGTGAACACACTGGTAGTTTACTTTTCCAAATTCGGCAACACCCAAAAGATCGCCGAGGCGATCGCGAAAACCTTCGAATCCGCCGGCGACGTCCGTTTGCTTCCATCCGACCGGTTGGAAAAAACCGATCTCGAGAAATGCGATCTCGTCGTGATGGGCAGCCCGACTCACAAAATGAATC
>DAOUEE010000008.1:0-15231 GCA_034430695.1 Anaerolineales bacterium
CGCCGGCTCGAACGACGACTACGCATTCCTGCCCGGCGGGACGGACTTCCAGAAGGAGCGCAACTCGCTCTACGTCTGGTCGCTCGACGTGCCCTGGAATCCCGAGACGATGGAGTGGCCCACGACCCAGCGCGACCCGCAGCACACCGGACGCTATCCGGATCAGGTGCCGCCCACGATCCGCTGGTCGACGCCGGCGGACGGCGTCACGCTCAAGGGCGTCAAGACTCTCACGGTCGTAGCCAACGACGCCCAGGGACTGGCGCGGGTGGAGTTCTATGACGATGGGGTGCTGTTCTACACCGACGACGTCAAGCCGTACACCCTTAACTGGGACACCACGACGGCCGCAGACGGCACGCGTGCCCTGACCGCCGTAGCGTTCGATTCCACAGACAACAGCGCCGCGGCCGAAATCACGGTCACGGTGGACAACAGCCCGCCGGACGTGATCATCGTCGCGCCGCAGGACGGGGATTACGTCGCCGGCAAGATCAGCATTACGGGCGAAGCCGACGATCTCTCCGGCGTGCTGCGCCTGGACTTCTTCATCGACGGCGCGCGCAAGCTCGTCGACAAAGTCGCGCCGTACGAATATCTCTGGCCCTCGAATTCCTGGTCCGCCGGGGAGCACGTGATCAAGGTGCGCGCCTACGACAAGCTGTCCCAGTGGGTGGACGTTTCCATCACGGTCACGGTGGACAAGAGCGCGCCGGCGATCGCCATCGTAACGCCCACGGACGGCCAGGTCATCGAGGCGCCGCAGGACGCCGTCGTGCAGGCCTCGGACGACAACGGCGTCGAGCGAGTGGTCTTCACCCTGGACGGCGCGGAAGTGGCCGTGGATGACGAAGCGCCGTACACGCTGACGTTGGATCCCGAGGCGTTGGTGGGTGGGGCGCACACGCTCGATGCGACCGTCTACGACTGGGCGGGCAACAGCGCAGCGGATTCGGTGGACTTCACGATCCCGCAGGACTGGATGGCCGTGCCGGGTCTGCCCGAGAATCACGAGACCACGGCGGACGCCGCCTGGGCGGACAGCGACGGGGACGGCGATCTGGACATCCTCCTTGCGGTCGAGAACCTGGCGCCCAACGTACTCTACGAAAACGACGGCAGCGGGGTTTACACCAGGGTCTGGCAGTCGCCGGAGAGCGAACGCTCGCGCTGCGTCGCCTGGGGCGATTACGACGGTGATGGTCTGCTCGATCAACTCGTCGCCAACACCGCCGCGCCCAACCGCATCTACCGCAACCTGGGCGGCAATGATTTCGCCCTGGCCTGGAGTTCCAGCGAAAGCGAATATTCCAGCAGCTGCGATTGGGGCGATTACGACAACGACGGCGACCTCGACGCGCTCATCGGCAACCACGACACTTCGCCCAGCCGGGTCTACCGCAACGACGGGGCGGATGTGTTCACCTCGGCCTGGGAGTTCAGCGACACGGCCAACCCCTACGACGTGGCCTGGGGCGATTATGACAACGATGGATTCCTCGATGTGCTCATGGGCAACTGGGGCGGTCCCAATCGCGTCTACCGCAACCTCCAAAACGGTGAGTTTGCCGTCGCATGGCAGGCGCCGGAACGCGAGATGACCAACGCCATCGCCTGGGGCGACTACGACGCCGACGGCGACCTGGACATTCTGGTGGGAAACCACAAGAGCGAGAGCAACCAGTTGGGCAAACCCAGCCGTGTGTACCGCAACGACGGCGCGAACGTCTTCACCCTGACCTGGAGCGCGCCGAACGAGGACGAGACCTTCGCCGTGGCCTGGGGCGACTTCGACGCCGACGGCGACCTGGACATCCTCATCGGCAACGACGGCGGCCAGCCGGCCCGCATCTACCGCAACGACGGCAGCGACGTTTTTACCTTGATCTGGAACTCGCTCGAAGGCCAGAGCGCCAATGCGGTGGCCTGGGGTGATTTCGACGGCGACGGGGACCTGGATATCCTGGTGGGGAATCATTACAACGGCATCCAGCAGGCGCCCAGCCGCCTGTACAAGTCGTATCTGGTGGAGAAGGGCCTGCTGCCTTAATACATTATCACGTCAGGTCGCCCGGGAAATAGACGCCTCGCCGAGGCGTCTCTACGCGTGGATTTGGTGTTGTAGGGGCCGACCTGTGTGTCGGCCCGTCGGTTCATCGCATCGATCCGGGCACACACACGGGTGCGCCCCTACGCAGCAATCCATCGGCATTGTAGGGGCAACCTCCCGTGGTTGCCCGTGAAATGGGCGTTCACGGGGGATCGCCCCTACAGTTAATCGGCACTTACCATCCACACATGCACCACGGCGGCGTTCAGCTCGCCTTCGCCCAGGCCGCGCTCGGTGATAAACAGGCGGCCGCCTTCTGCATCGAAGGCCATGCCGCCCATGTTCCAGCAGCAGGGATTGGGCAGGTAGAGCTGCTCCGGCTGCCACACGGCGTAGGGCAGCACGCTCCAGGGATCGGCTTCGCCCAGGGCGACCCGTCCCAGCTCCCCGGTGTCGTAGAACAGCACCTGGCGGGAATACGGGCCGCAGTGGTAGCCGCGGCTCTCGTTGCAGTACAGGTCGCATTCGCCGGGCAGCGGCTCGGCTTCGCATTCCGAGTCATCCACCGTATCGCCGCAGTAGTAGCAGTTGGTGCTGCCCTTCAGCCCTACGACGGCGATCGCAGCCCGTTCGCCCGCTTGAACGAAAGCCGCGCCGGTCCAATCGTCGCACATGCTGAAACCGGGGAAATCGCAGTCCGTGGGCTCGCCGCCAACGCCGATGTCCGGCCCGGCGCAGCCGGGATATTTCACGCGGTAATACAGCATGGGCAGGGCGTCCAGATCTCCGCCGGGATCGTCGCTGTCCCAGGCGCGAAATGCGATCAGCGTGGGTCCCTGCGAACCGCCGGCGACGCTGCCCTCACCGTCGAGTCCCGGCGAATCCGGCGGCGCGGTGCCGCGGGCGCGCCCGGTGACCAGCGTGCGCCCACCTAAATACAGGTCGGCGTAGGATTGGGGCACGGTGAACAAATACGAACCCATCTTGATCCCGTGGAAAGGCGGTTGATCCGGTCCGACGTGGAACATGCCCCGGGCATTCGAGCCGTCCAGATCGCTGAACCAGACCGTGGGGAAAGAGGCGTCGCCGAAACTGCCTTCCGGATACCATTCGTCCAAAGAGCCGTAGAGTTTGTCGCTGCTTTGCGTGCCTTGCGCCGGCACGTAGGCGATGCCGCTAACGAAGCTGTAAGCCTCGTGCACCGTCTGGACCAGGCCGCCGTCGAAGACCGCCATGCCCTGCAGGAACTCGGCCGTGGGCCGCGCTTCCCAGTTGGAGTCGCTGCCCGGCGCGGGTATGGCAACCTCGGCGAAGTAGGCCTCACAGCCCGTGCTGCCTTCGTAGCAAGGCTCGAAATTGCCGTCGAGCAGTCCCTGGAAGCCGGTGACGAACAACGATCCCGAGCCACCATCGCCGCCGGGATGATACGAAAGGCCCAGCGCGCCCCAGGCGAAGTCGTCCGGCAGGCGGAATGCGCCCTGGTAGACGAAATGCTCGGGCATCAGGCGGTTGGCGGGCACGGGTCCGCTGTCACGGATGACGCTCTCGCTTCCCTCGTCGTCCGGCGCTTCGATGGGGGAGGGCTCATCGACAGTGGTAACGGTGGGGATCGGGGCGTTGCACGAACTGCTGACCACACTCAAGATTAGAACGATGACCAGCAGCATTGCGCTGTGTTGAATTCTTCTGAGCTTCATCGCGGGCCTCCAAATACGAATCATGGATGTGGATTAAAGCATTTCCACAAATCCGGGGCAATCAGCCGCTGGGACTAAAAAAAGGGAAAGAAAAAACCTGAAAGGTCCGGGTAACCTTTCAGGTCTTCAGCTCGTTCTGTGGCGACGGGCAGACTCGAACTGCCGACACGAGGCTTATGAGTCCCCTGCTCTACCAGCTGAGCTACGTCGCCGTGGCTGCGCCTGAATTCTAATCAAGAACGGGACAGCTTGCAAGGTTGGCGCCTCGATCGAAGCAATTCGTCCGCGATGCCTTGATTTATGCCGTCGAGGTACTACAATAATTTTCGTGCCCGTGACTCTCCAGCAGAATTTCCGTTACACTTGGAAGCGAACATGACCTCGGAACCCGATACGCCAGAACGTAAATCAGGCCCCGCGCTGCTCGTCTTCGGCGCATTCTTTCTGTCGGCCGCCGTAATCCTGTGGCTCGATTCCCCCTGGGGCATCGGCGTGTACCACGATTCGGTCTTCTACCTCTCCGCGGCCGATAATCTCGTGAAGGGGGAGGGGCTGTCCTGGTTCGCCGACGGCGGGGCACTGCGCCCGCTGACGCACTTCGCGCCGCTCTACCCGCTGACGCTCGTGCCCGGAATCGTATTGGGCGCCGGGTCCAGCGGCGTCGCCCGCGTCCTCGCCGCGCTGTTCTACGGCGCCAACGTCGGCCTGCTGGGCTGGGTCATCTACCGCTTCACACGCCGTCTGTGGCTGGGTGCGGCCGCCGCCGTCCTGGCGCTGCTTTCCTCGGTGATCCTCGGCGTGCACCTGCTGGCCATGTCCGAGCCGCTGTTTCTGCTGACCGCTGTCGCCTGCCTGGCCGCGCTGAGTCTCTATCTGACGACTGGCGAGCGCCGTTCGCTCTGCCTCGCCGTCGTGCTGGCGGCGCTGAGCTACCTCACGCGCTACGTCGGATTGGTCGTGTTGGGGAGCGGCGCGTTGAGTCTGCTCTTGTTCGGATCGCGTCCGCTGCGCAAACGCTTACGGGAGGCGGTCGCCTTCGGCCTGGCCGCCTTCGTGCCCATGGCGTTGTGGATGGCGCGCAACTTCATCCTCACAGGTTCGTTGACCAACCGCACGCTGCGTTTCCACCCGCCGCAGCCGGCCAGGCTCAAGCAGTTAATCGCCACAGTGGTAGGCTGGGTGTCGCCCTTCCGCCTGACTGCGCCGGGTACAATTATTATCTTGCTGGGTTTCGCTGCGCTGCTGGGGATGCTGCTCTATCGATCGTGGACAAGGCGCAGATCCGCGCCCGATCCGGTCTTCGTTTTCAGTGGGGCGGCCATCCTGTTCGCGCTGCTCTATCTGGCCTCACTGGCCTTTTCGGTGACGTTCTTCGACGCCTCGACGCCCTTCGACGACCGCATCCTCTCGCCGCTGTACGTCGTGTTTTTACTGCTGATCATGCTCGCCGTACATCAAACCCTCGCGGAGCGGCGCGCCTGGACGGTGCTGGCTGCGGTTCTGTTCGTCGTGCTTGCCGTGATTCAGGCGCCCGGGGCGTGGCGGCAGTTGACCACACTGCGGGAAGAGGGCATCGGTTTCACCAGCCGTGCCTGGCAGGAATCGGAAACCATCGCCTGGCTGGACTCCTTGCCCCGGGAGGCGACGATCTACAGCAACGAGAAATCGGCAATCAACTTCCTTACCTCTCTGCGGACCTACGCCATCCCCGAGAAGACCGATCCGGTGAAGGCGGAGCTGCGCGACTACTACGAGGAAGCCATGCAGACGATGCGGGATCGGTTGTCCGCAGCGGATGCTTATTTGATCGTCTTTCACCCCGATCGATTACGCGCTGGGATGCCTGCCCTGGAGGAAATCACGGCCGGATTCGGGCTGGTTTCGATCTTCGACGATGCGCGAATCTACACCGCATCGAGCGGCTTGGAATGACGGGCTGACCCGGCGGATCGATGCTCGCAGGCTTTGTCCGTCGGTCGAACAGTAATTTGAAGGAGTTCAACACATGCACAATCCAAATCAGATGCCCGCCAAAGCGAAAAGCAAGCTTTCCACTTTCTTCTCCAGCCCGGAATTTTCCTGGTGGATGGGTTTTCTCCTGCTCGCCGCCGTGCTTTCCACATTTACCGTGTACGATCAAGTTTTTCGCCGCGTCGGTGAAAAGTTCATCTGGGACGAGCAGCTGCGATTCCAGAGGTGGGTAATCGAGGGAACTTCCATCGATCCATGGCAATATCGCATCCTCGTTCCCTACTTGATCGACGTGATACGTAAAATCCTGATCGATTTGGGTTTTGTCGGTTCTTACCTCAAGATATTTTTCGGACTCCGTCTCATTCAGAACTTTATGATCTTCATCATGATTGCACTATACTTTCGGAGGTTATCCATCAAACGCTCGCACGTAGTGATCGCCGTCATCATGCTTGCATGGGCTTTTACCTACTCGGGATATAAAAGTCATCTGGGTTTTGATACCTACTTCGACATTCTCTTTTATCTGATGGCGGCATATTTGCTTCTCAAAGAATCCCTATTTTGGATCGTCCCGCTTTCCATTCTCGTGGCGTTCAATCGCGAAACGGGGCTTTTTATTCCCATAATCGTGATCGCTGCGGGAATACGATTCCGCCCGAGATTGACCATCGAACGGAATCATGCCATCGTGGGATTGATATCACTCGTTTTAATGGTGGGAATCATTTTTTCGGTGCGTCTGATTTATGGTCCCAGACCCTATCTGAATATTGCCATTCCTGGATGGGATCTATTTATTCGAAACATCACGAGCATCGACACCTATTTCTATTGGTTTGCCACATTCTCGGCGATTCCGGTCATTTCATTGCTTCGATACAAGCAGTGGCCTCGATTACTCGTTCAAATGTTATGGCTTATGGTGCCTGTTTGGATCGTAATTCATTTCTTCATGGGATTGGCTTATGAAACCAGACTCTTTTTGGTGCCCTTCGTGCTGATTTTCCTGCCGGGTCTTTTCATCTGCTCTTCCCGCCATCGTTCGAACGAGGAGGTGCTCGTAAGTATCGAAGGCCGGGCGTAATTCGATCCATGGAACAACTCGATTCGGAACAGGGATTTGGGATACATTCCACCTCGATTGAAAGTAAACGTACTGTAGTGGATGAGGAATCTCATTCTTTATTCCATTCGATAAGCTGGCAGCGCCGTAAGCATGTTGAAGTCCGATATGGTAAAAAACATGTGTTTTTTATCAAGAAGGCGGGAGGTGCGGTAGAATACACATTTGGTGATCGGCTCGGAGAAAGCTTGAGAGATCCTGACAACCACTTTCACGAGCTTTTTTGTCGAATCCCTTCAGCTTCCACGGAGGGTAAGGAGCATCCATGATCGAAGTAAAGAACGTGAGCAAATCGTACGACAGCATCGAAGCATTACGAAACGCGTCCTTTAAAATTGCCAAGGGCGAAATCGTCGGCTTGCTGGGCCCCAACGGCGCCGGGAAAACGACGATGATCAAGATCCTCACCGGCTACCTGCAGCCGGACGAAGGAGATGCCACGATCGACGGCATCGACGTGCTCGAAAAGCCGCAGGAAGTCCAGGCACGCATCGGATACCTTCCCGAAAGCGCGCCGCTCTATCCGGAACTCAGCGTCCAGTCCTACCTTGAGATGATGGCCGATCTGCGCCAAATCCCGGAGACGGAGAAAAAGGATCGTATGCGCGAGGCGATCCAGGCCACCGGTTTGCAAGATTACGTCGTGCGGCCCATCGGCCAACTGAGCAAGGGCTTGCGCCAGCGGGTGGGATTGGCCCAGGCGATAATTCATCATCCTCCAATCCTGATTCTGGACGAACCCACCATCGGTTTGGATCCGACGCAGATGGTCGAAGTGCGTTCGTTGATCCGCCGTCTGTCCAAGGAGAGCACGATCCTCTTCTCCACCCACATCCTTTCCGAGGTGGAGGCGCTGTGCGATCGGGTCATCATCCTGATCAACGGAGAGATTCGGGCCGATGCGCGGCTCTCCGAGTTGGCGGCGACTTCGAATGTGGTTCTGGTGCTCGAGAAAAGGGTCAAAGGCGCGCAGGAGTCCCTGAGGGGCCTGGCGAACGTCCAGGATCTGGAAGTCACGAGAAACCAGGACGGGTACGCGCAGTACTACATCCGAAGTCAATCAGGTAAGAAAGCCGCTGATCTCTGCCCGGCGATCTTCCAGCTGGCGCGCCAGGAGGATTGGCCGCTGCGCGAACTGCGCCCCGACCGGCAGACACTCGAAACGGTTTTCAACGAATTAGCGACGACGGGGTGAGGTTAACATGAGACAGATTTATTCAATCCTACGCAAAGAACTGAGCGGCTACTTCGGATCGCCGATGGCGCTGATCTTCGTCGGGTTCTTCCTGGCGGCTGCGCTGTTTTCGTTTTTCTGGGTGGAGGCTTTCTTCGCTCGCGGAATTGCCGACGTAAGGCCGCTTTTCCGCTCCATGCCGCTCTTGATGATCGTTCTCGTCGCGGCGCTGACCATGCGTCAGTGGAGCGAGGAGCAGCGCTCGGGCACGCTGGAAATTCTGCTTACGCTGCCCGTCTCCCACATCCAGCTCGTGATCGGTAAATTCCTGGCTGTGGTGACCCTGGTGATCGTGGCGCTGGTTTTGACGCTCACATTGCCATTCACCGTCTCCTTGCTCGGCGATCTGGATTGGGGGCCGGTGGCCGGCGGCTATCTCGCCGCCATCCTGCTGGCTTGCAGCTACACCGCCATCGGTTTGTTCGTTTCCTCCCGCACCGACAACCAGATCGTGGCGCTGATGGCGACGGTGTTGATTTGTGGTGTTTTCTACTTGTTAGGTTCGAGCGGGATTACGGATCTGCTGTCGGATACGCCGGCGGAGGTGGTGAAATCGATCGCCACCAGCAGCCGCTTCGAAAGCATCGAGCGGGGAGTGATCGACCTGCGCGACCTGGTGTACTACATCTCGTTGACCGGCGTGTTCCTGGTCCTCAACGTCGCTTCTCTCGATCGCATCCGCTGGAGCACGGGTTCGAGGACGCTTGAGCACCACAAGAACATCAACCTGGTCACCGCGCTGGTGATCGTCAACCTGATCTTCGTGAACGTATGGATGTACCCCCTGCGAGGCGCTCGCTTGGATCTCACCGAGCAGAAAGAGTACAGCCTATCGCAGGCGACGCGTGATCTATTGGCCGATCTGCAGGAGCCGCTGCTGATACGCGGCTACTTCAGCGAGAAAACGCATCCGCTGCTCGCGCCGCTGATTCCACAGATACGCGACATGCTGCGCGAATATCAAATCGCCGCTGGCGGCAAGCTCGAAGTGGACATCGTCGATCCGGCGACGGACCCGGATATCGAAGCCGAAGCCAACCAGACCTACGGCATCCGGCCGACTCCGTTCCAGATTTCCGGACGCTACGAGGCATCGGTGATCAATTCCTATTTCAACATCCTCATGCGCTACGGAGATCAGAGCGTGATCCTGAATTACGGCGACCTGATCGAAGTGGAGACTCTGCCGGACAACACGCTCGACGTCCATCTGCGCAATCTCGAATACGATCTCACCCGATCGATCAAGAAAGTGGTGTTCGGATTCCAGAGCGTCGACTCCGTGCTGGCCGCCATGAGCGAACCGGCGACTCTGACGCTGTACGTGACGCCGAGCACCGTCCCCGAAGATCTGCAGGACAGCATCAGCATCGTCCAGACCGTCGCCGGGGAGATCGAAGAGCAGTCTCCTGGAAAATTCGAATATCGCGTGGTCAACATGGACACGGATAACACCGTCACGCAGCAGGACTTGTACGATCGCTACGGCCTTCAGCCCATCTCCGTGGAGCTCTTTTCCGACGAGTATTTCTACTACTACATGGTTCTGGAAGTCGGCGACGAAGTTGAAATCATCTATCCGACCATGGACATGACCGAAGGCGATATCCGCGCCAACATCGAATCGGCGCTCAAACGCGCCTCGCCGGGGTTCTTGAAGGTGGTCGGCCTCTGGGTTCCGCCGGCGGTTCCCACGCAGGACATGTTTGGCAACGCGCAGAATCCGATTTCCACGTGGAACATGATCGGCACGCAGCTGCGCCAGGATTATGAAGTGCAGTCCGTCGAC
Organism: Anaerolineales bacterium; assembly: GCA_034430695.1. Classification (GTDB taxonomy): domain Bacteria; phylum Chloroflexota; class Anaerolineae; order Anaerolineales; family E44-bin32; genus WVZH01. The sequence continues at coordinate 9,871 of DAOUEE010000008.1, forward strand.
CTGTCCAGCGGCAGTGTTCCGACGGATATCGAAGTACTGGTTTTGGTCGGTCCGCAGAATCTCAGCGATGCGGAGGTTTTTGCCGTCGATCAGTTCCTGATGCGCGGCGGTTCGGTGATCGTGGCCGCGGGACAATACGGAATTCAGGTGGACCAACTGTCGGGCGGTCTCGGGCTGTCGCAGCTCAGTGGTACGCTGCAAGATTGGTTGGCCAACTACGGAATCACGGTCGAACAGTCGCTGGTGATGGATCCGCAGAACGAGCCTTTTCCCGTACCGGTGGCACGGAACGTCGGCGGCATGACGGTCCAGGAAATCCAGCTCCTCGATTACCCGTTCTTCGTCGACGTACGCCAGGATGGCATGGACACCGACAGTCCCATCGTCTCCAATTTGCCCGCCATCACCCTGCATTGGACATCTCCAATCACGGTGGACGAGGACGTGAACGCCGAACGGGACGTGCACGTGCTGCTGCAATCCAGCCGGCGTTCATGGCTGAAGTACGACACGATTATTCAGCCGAACTTCGAATTCTACCCGGATAACGGATTTGCGGTCGGGGTAGAGCAGCAATCCTATCCGCTGGCCGTTTCGGTCGCCGGAGTGTTCGAAAGCTACTTCAAGGATCAGCCGGTTCCCGCAGCGCAAGGCACGGACGCTGAAGAGGGGGAGTCGCAGAGCGTCGCCACGCGCATCGATACGTCCGCCGAATCCGCACGCCTGGTGGTCGTCGGCAGCAGCGAGTTCCTCGATGACGCCGTTCTGGGTCTTTCCAGCGACATGTCCGGCGAGCGCTACCTCAACAATCTTCAATTCGTCCAGAATGCTGTGGATTGGAGCGTGGAAGATCTGGACTTGCTAGACATCCGCGCTCGCGGCATGCAGGTTCGCGTGCTGCAGCCCATGGTCGAGGGCGAGCAGTCGTTGTGGGAGGGATTGAATTACGGCATCGCATTGATTGCGCTGCTCGGCATCGGCGTAGTGTGGAACCATCGGAGAACACACGAAGAACCGATGTTCTCGTTCAAGGAGACTTCCAGTAAGTCTTCCCGGCGATCAAAGGACTGAGGTCGAATGATGAAAAAGAATATACAGATACTCAGCATCATCTTGGTATTCCAGATCGCGTTGACGGCCGTCGTCTTCTGGCCGCGATCCGGCGCCGCGCCTGAAAGCGGCGAACTGCTGCTGCCGGATGTATCCGCTGATGAAATTCAGCAGATTTTCATCGAGGACGGGGATGGGGACACGATCACGCTTGCCCGATCCGAGGATGGCTGGGTGCTTCCCGACATCGACGATTACCCGGCCCTCAGCAGTAAGGTCGACACGTTGATCGACGGACTGCTGGCTATCGATACCAGCCGGCTGATCGCCCAGACCGAATCCAGCCACCGGCGTTTGAAGGTGGCGGCGGACGCGTTCGAGCGCAAGATCGTGTTGTCGTCCGCGGCGGCGACGCTGCGCACGATCTACCTCGGTTCGGCGCCCAGCTTCGGCAGCGCGCACGTCCGCCTGGAGGGAGACGTCGATACCTATCTCACCGACGCCATCGCCGCTCACCAGGCAAACGCCGACGCCGCCTCGTGGGTCGATACGGCCTACCTCAGCGTGCCGCAGGAAGAGATCCAGGCGATTCGCCTAAAGAACGCCAACGGCTCATTCGAATTCGAGAAAGACGAGGAAGGGAACTGGACCCTCGTAGGCCTGGCGGAGGGCGAGCAGCTCAACGCCTCGGCGATGTCGAATCTCGAAACCCGCGCCGCATCGATCAACATGACGGAACCCTTGGGTTTGGAAGATAAGACTGCCTTCGGGCTGGCCGAGCCGCTGGCCACGTTGGTGATCGAGACGGAAGACAATACAATTACGCTGCACGTGGGTGCATACGATGAGGAAACCAGCAGCTACGTGGTGAGTTCGTCCGAGTCGCCGTACTACGTGCGTGTCTCGGATTTCACTGCACAGTCCTTGGTTGAAAATACGCGCGACGATTTCGTCCAACTGCTGCCCACCGCCACACCGGAAGTGGTAACCGAGGAGGTCCCTGCGGAAGGTGTAGAGACGCTCAGTGCAGGAGAAACCACGGCGGAAGCCACGCCCACTTTGGAGGCGCCGCCCACACCCGGAGCGACGAGCGGCGAGTGATTTCCACTTTATAAAATGAATGGGTAACGAGACGAGGGCATGAAGGCGCCCTCGTTTTTCGTTTGATGAGTTTGTGTCACGGACGGACACCTTGTTGACATTTTTCTAACCTTTCGTTGACGTCCATCTAACGTTCCGAGCGTATGATACCAATTGAAAGAAAATCTTTACCAATAACGATTGGGAGGTGTAGCAATGACAGAACTTACACGTTGGCAGCCTTTTCGGGAAATGCGCAGGATGCACAACATGCTCGATCGTTTGATGGACCAGTCTTTCTACACTCCGGTGTTCGAGACGGATGGTCACACCACATTGATCCCCATTGACGTCTATCAAACGGACGAGGAAGTGCACGTCAAGGCAACCGTGCCGGGAATGAAACCGGATGAGATCCAGATTTCGGTCACGGGTGACACCCTGAGCATCAGCGGAGAGACCGAGTCCGAGCACGAGGAAAAGGATCGTGATTATTTCGTGCGCGAGCGCCGCATGGGCAGTTTCTCCCGCAGCATTACCTTGCCGGTCGGCGTGGACGCCGACAAAGCAAAGGCGGATTTCGAGGACGGCGTGCTTACCATCACGCTGCCGAAATCTGAAGCCGAGAAACCCAAGATGATCTCCGTAAAGTCCGTCAAGGCAAAGTAATTTCAATCGACCCACGATTGATGAGGCAGGGCCCGAGTCAGCTCGGGCTCTGCGCTTTTAACAGGTTTGAGGAGCGATGTTTGGAGGCGAGGTGCCGGTGTTCACTTTGCGGCGTACACGCAGTGCGGTACGCCTTGAACCTGGGATATAATGCGGTCATTGCCGTGCGCCGGTTTTCTTACGCTGATTCATTCCGGCATCGCACGGATTCTGCAGCGGTACCCGATTTCGAAATCGAGGAGCGAAGTGATGCGCCCACAGTTCAAGATCCTGAGCGACGATCTGGTTCAAACCATCCTGGAGGAAGCCCACGCACTGCTGCTCGATCCCGGCGTGCGGGTCCATAATCAAGACGCCTTGGAACTACTCGCGCAGGGCGGCGCGCAGGTCGATTTTGATTCGCAAATCGCAGCCATTCCGGAAAAGATGGTGCAGACAGCGCTGGATACGGCGCCATCCGACTTCGACCTGTACGACTTCGATGGCCGACCGGCCGTGCATTACGGCGGGGATGCGGTGCATTTCGATCCCGGTTCGGCTGCGATCAACCTGCTCGACCATGAAACTCAAACGCAGCGTGCGCCGCTGACGCAAGACTTCGTGCGTTTCGTCCAACTGGTGGAAGTCCTCCCCCAACTCGACGCCCAGAGCACGGCGCTGATCTGCGCCGACGTGCCGGAGGAAATCGGCGATCTGTACCGTCTCTATCTGGCACTGAATTTCATCCGCAAACCGATCGTCACTGGCGCGTTCCGCAAAGATACCTGGTGGACGATGCGCGAACTGCTGGTCGCCAGGGTGGGGGGCGAAAAGGAGCTGGCGCAGAAGCCGGTTGCGGTGTTCGACGTATGTCCTTCTCCTCCGCTGCTGTGGAGCGATCTCACCTGCCAGAATCTGATCGACTGCGCTCGGGCCAACATTCCCGCCGAACTGGTCTCCATGCCGCTGGCCGGCGCCACCGCGCCGGTCACCCTGGCGGGAGCCGTCGTACAGCACGCTGCGGAATGTATGAGCGGCGTGGTGATTTGTCAGCTTGCGAATCCGGGTGCGCCGATCGTGTGGGGCGGCTCTCCCGCGGTTTTCGACATGCGTTCCGGGACCACGCCCATGGGCGCCGTGGGCACCTGGATGATCGACTGTGCCTACAGCCAGGTGGGCAAGTCGCTGAGTCTTCCCACGCACGCCTATCTGGGCATGACCGACTCAAAGATCGTCGATGCGCAGGCAGGTATGGAAGCCGCCGGCGGGACGATCCTGGCCGCGCTGGCAGGCATCAACATGGTTTCCGGCGCGGGTATGATGGACTTCGAGAGCTGCCAGAGTTTCGAAAAACTGGTGCTCGATGCCGAAATCATCGGTATGGCCAAACGCTTGCTCGCCGGAATCGAAGCGCGCGAAGAAACGCTGGCGCTGTCTGTCATGCGCGAACTGGGTCATCGGGCGGACTACCTCACCCATCCGCAGACTCTGCGCTGGTTCAAGGAAGAGTTTTACATTCCCTCTCAGATTGTCGATCGAGGATCCCTGGACGCCTGGGAACGGTCGGGAAAACGCTCGGCCGCGCAGCGTGCGGCTGCGAGAGTCGAACAGCTTTTAAAGGACTACAAACCGCTCGCGCTTACGGATGAGATGCGCGCGGAATTGCGGCAGATCACGGCCAAAGCGGCGCAAAGCTTCGGCATGACTGAGCTGCCTGCGCTCGATATATTTGGAGAGTAAACGAGGAGTGAATCATGACAGATGACCTTCTAACGCAGCTCACGCAGGCCGTGCTCGTCGGGGATTACGAAGCCGCTGCGAAATTGACCCGGGACGCCCTCGCTGCGGGAATCGAACCGCTGACGGTGATCGACCGGGGTCTGGTGCCGGGCATGGATCGGGCAGGAGAGAAATTCTCTACCGGGGAATACTTCCTGCCCAATCTTCTCATCGCGGCGCGAGCCATGCAGGAATCGATGGACATCCTCGAGCCCGAGCTTCTCTCTCGGGACGAACAGATGACCAACGCAGGAACGGTCGTCATCGGCACGGTCCACGGCGACATCCACGAAATCGGGAAGTCGCTTGTTGGCACGATGTTCACCGCCAACGGCTTCAAGGTTCACGATCTGGGCGTAGACGTACCCGTCGAGATCTTTGTGGACCGCGTGCGCGATACGAACGCCGACATCCTGGGGTTGTCCGCCTTGTTGACGACCACGATGGTCGTTCAACGCGAGGTGATCGAAGCGTTGTCCGTGGCGGGTTTGCGGGAAAGCGTGAAGGTTCTGGTTGGAGGTGCGCCGGTCAGTGCGGCCTGGGCGCAGGAAATCGGCGCCGACGGATACGCCGCCGATGCGGTAGCGGCGGTGCATCTGGCGCAGCGAGTGCTGGGCCAGACGCCAGATTCGGCGTAGGGATACGCTGCTCAAATTCCTCGCCGGAAGGCGCCGCGAACGGTAGATTTGCGCATAGCCAAAGAATGCACGATGAGTGCCCGGACAGGTATCGAACGGGCACTCATTTCGTTTTGGTAGAACCAATCGTTCGTTTTTACGCGGATGTTCAACGCAGGGTGAGGTT
>DAOUEE010000009.1:0-3712 GCA_034430695.1 Anaerolineales bacterium
AGAAGAACCAGGCTTCGTTTTCGAGCGAATAGGCTTCACCCGGTCTCTCGAGATCGGGACCGGCGTACGGTTGAAGACGGTCTTCCGGCGTGATGGGCTCGGGCAGGGAGAAGACAATCAATTGGTGATCGAGTTCGTCCGTTTTAACTACCTCCGCCAGCACCTTCTCGGTGGCTTTCTCCAGCGAAAGACCGCCGCCGCAGCCGGTGAGTGCGAGCAGGCTCGCCGGGATGAAAACGATGAGGAGGATGAAGCGTTTATGTATCGACATGACCTGCTCCTTTGAGTCTGACGTTAGCATTTCGATTCGCACAAAGTGGGGCATACAAACCTGAGAAAGGACTCAGCGATCTAGATGCTGCAGCACGATCCAATCAGGTCGTTCCGCGTTACACGTATTGCGTCGATAGAGACGGCTAACCTTTTGAGCTGATGCCGGGAATTATAGTATCGATCTTGTCGGGAGAAAAATTATGATTGAGCCATTTTTTTGAAAGCTTTTCCGGTGGAAACGCTTACAGATGGACGAAGTTTCGATACTCCAAGGGTTGAAAGCAATTTGCTCCGTGCGGCGTAGGTCAAAGAAAAAGTACATTTCCACGCTAAAATAGGTCAAACGTAAAGCGGGAATAAGCGATGGGCACTTACTCGGATCCCGGATTGACTGCGCGCTATAAGGCTGCACGAGAATTACCCGGCGAAACGATCGATCTGTGGATGAAAAGCCTTGTCGACGCCATACCACGGCGCCGCATCGACTGCATCCTCGATCTGGGGTGCGGTACCGGGCGCTTCAGCGATGCGCTGGCCGCAACGTTCGATTGCCAGGTGCTGGCGTGTGAGCCGTCGTCCCTGATGCTGACCCAGCAGTCGCAAACGGCGAACGTGCATCGAATATCGGCTCAAGCCGAACATATCCCTTTAAAATCAGAGAGCATCGACCTGATCTGGATGTCCCAGGTCTTCCATCATCTCAGCGACTCGCAGGGAGCTTTTTCGGCGATGAACGACGTCCTCGCTGCGGGCGGTGTGCTGGTCGTGCGGAACGGCACGAAAGAAAGCGATCACGAAATTCTGTGGCCGGATTTTTTCCCCGAAGTGGCACAAAGCACCTTCCACCATGTCGCCACCCGGTCGAACATTCTGCAAGCCGCCTCACGAAGCGGCTTAAAGAACCTGCGCGTGCAAGCCATCGAGCAGTTGTTCGTGGACTCCTACGATGCGTATTACGAGCGCATTCGGCAGCGCGCCTTGTCGCCGTTGGTAGAATTGCCCGACAGGGATTTCGAGGCGGGGCTGCGCCGCATGCGAAACTGGATAGATGCACAACCCAAAAACCGGCCGGTGTACGAGTCGATCGACCTGTTTGTATTTCAGAAAGTGGACTGACCGTCCGAAGATGGAGCGTCATGGATAGGCTTCAGGCACAGGACTGTCTCGTCTGTCGCAAGCATCGCGGCTTGCTGCAGATTCCGGGCGGGACGATTTACGAGGACGATATCGTCTACGTTTCCCATTCGCAGTTGTGGGGCGAGGAACAGGATCATTACCTCGGACATCTCTTCGTGGAACCCAAACGTCACGTGGCCGATCTCAGCCGTCTCTCGGAAGAAGAAGCGCAAACGATCGGACTCTTCGTGAGCCGGGCTGCCCGTGCGTTGGAGCACGTGCAAGGCGTCGAACATGTGTACGCATTTGTCATCGGCGACAATGTGCCCCACGTCCATGTTCACGTACTGGGACGCTATCCGGGTGCGCCGCGCGAATATTGGGGTCCCAGGGTCGACGAATGGCCGGAAGCCCCGCGCGGCGATGAGGTTCAAATCGCAGCCGTCGCCCAACGCATTCGAGTTTTCATGGGACAATATCGATGATAAATAAGGCTCCTCTCGATGAGAAAGGAAAGCAGCGATGAAGGTATTGTTTATCGGGGGAACCGGCTTCATCAGCACGGCGGTCAGCCGGCTGGCGGTCGGCAGGGACATCGAGCTGTATCATCTCAATCGCGGCCTGCGTATGGCTGAGATGCCCGGCGTCAAAAGCCTCGTCGCCGATGTGCATCGTCCGGACGACGTGCGCGCCGCGCTGGGCGGCACGCGTTTCGACGTCGTCGTGGATTGGATTGCCTATACGCCTGAAGACATCGAGCGCGATCTGGAGCTGTTCAAAGGTCACGTGGGGCAGTTCGTTTTCATCAGTTCCGCATCGGCCTACCAGAAACCGCCCTTGCACTACATCTTCACCGAAGAAACGCCGTTGGAAAACCCCTATTGGCAATATTCGCGCGACAAGATTGCCTGCGAGCAGCGCTTGATCCGTGCCTGTGAAGAAGAAGATTTCCCGGTCACGATCGTACGTCCGTCGCTGACCTACGACCCGAATTTTCCCATCGCCATCGGCGGTTGGGGTTGTTACACGCTGGCGGATCGTTTGCTCCGCGGCTGCGAGATCATCGTACACGGTGATGGCTCGTCCCTGGAGGTGGTGACTCACGCCGAGGATTTCGGGCGAGGCTTCCTGGGGCTGCTCGGGGAGCCGCGCGCACTGGGAGAAGCCTTCCACATCACATCCGACGAAGTGCAGACCTGGAATCAGATCTATGCCACCATCGCCGAGGCGCTGGGTATGGAAGCAAAGATGGTTCACATTTCTTCTGACTTCATCGTCTCGGTCGATGCGGAACTGACGGGCACGCTGCTGGGGGACAAGACCTGGAGCATCGTCTACGACAACCGCAAGATCAAGTCTTTGGTGCCGGAGTACGAAGCCGTGATTCCATTCCGGGATGGCATCCGGCGCACGCTGGCCTGGTTCGACGCCGATGAAAGTCGACGCCGCGTGGACGAGGCGGTGAACGCCAGGATGGATCGCATCCTGCAGGCGTATGCGAAAGGCGTTTAGAATTTCATCCGCTCCGGGAGTCGGCGTCAGCCCGAGCCTGCTAAAGCCAAACCGCCTCTTCAAAACGAAGATGAAGAGGCGGTCCTGTTCACGCTGAGGCAGTCGAAAGCTATTCGACCCGGCAGATGTAGACGGTGATCCTCCAATTGCCACAGTTCTGCCAGGGATGGGGCGGTTGCACTTCGAAATCCCGCTGATCCAACAGATATGGATAGCCCAAACCGATGTACCAACATTCTTCGTCCTCGGATATGTCGCGCGAGATGCCCCAATACCCGGGCGAGAAGCTCGTTGCACCCCAGCCGAGGCTGCGCCAGTCGTAGGCGAGGTATTTCATCTCACCGGAAGCCCTCAGGTACAGGTACTCATCGCCGGCGATTGAAAATTCGGCCCACTCGTTCAGATTATGCTGTTGTGCGCCAAGTCGTGCGCCCTCCCAGGTCCCGGATTGGATCTCGCGTTCGAGTTCGTACCTTCCGGTGCTCCAGTTGGCGACCGTCGTCGAACCAAAACTCCCCGCGGAGCTGATCGGCTCGGGTGCTCCGGTCGTCACGGTCAGGCTGTACCTTTGGTCCTGCGTGCCATTGGAGGCGCTGTAGTACGGATAGTAGTGCGAGTGCACGGACACCCAATGCAATCGCAGCACAGCGCCGGGACGGACGGTGTAGGTGTTGTTTTCCTCGTCCGTCTCTTCGATGTCGTTTGTAGGATCGACGCTGACCGTGTAGCCCTCCATCATGGCGTCCCTGATTTCCTGCGTGACGCCGGGGATATAGATGAGATTGACGCCGTATTGATACAGCGTTATATC
>DAOUEE010000010.1:0-3214 GCA_034430695.1 Anaerolineales bacterium
TGTCCACCGTTTGACCGTTGATGCGCTGATCTGCATGACAGCGGATCATTTTCTTCTACCTCGATAAGTTGTAGGTCTCTGCTACAATAGCGGCGTGGGAACGCTGTATCTGGTCGCCACCCCCATCGGAAATCTCGCAGACATCACGCAGCGCGCGATCGACACGCTGCGAGACGTGCGCTGCATCGCTGCGGAAGACACGCGGCACACCGGTAAATTGCTCGGGCACTATCAAATCGATACCCCGTTGATCAGCTATCACGAGTACAGCAAACAAACCCGCATCGAGCGCGTCCTGAACGAACTCGCGGCGGGCGACGTGGCGCTGGTTTCCGACGCCGGAACGCCGGGACTTTCCGATCCGGGATACCGCCTTGTCCGCGCAGCTTTGGATGCGGGTCACGCGGTGACTCCGGTTCCCGGTCCCTCGGCGCCGATCGCTGCGCTGGTCGCCTCCGGACTGCCTACGGACTCCTACATTTTCCTGGGTTATTTGCCGCGTAAAATCTCCGAAAGACACAGCGTGCTGGAAAACCTGGCCGACGAACGCCGTACGTTGATCCTCTTCGAGGTGCCTCACCGCCTGCGACAGGCATTGGACGACATGATATCGATTTTCGGACCCCAACGTCCTGCGGCCGTATGCCGCGAGTTGACCAAGATGCACGAGGAGATCCTGCGCGGCTCGCTGCAGACGATACGTGCGCATTTCAGCGGAGTCGAACCACGCGGTGAGTTCACGCTGGTGATCGGCGGCGCGCCGCAGGGAGAACGATGGACGAAGGACAAAGTCCAGGCCGAAGCGGTTCGGCGCATGGACCGGGGGAGCAGTCCATCGCAGGTGGCACGAGATATTGCCCTGGAATCCGGCTGGGCGCGGCGCGAAGTGTATCAGTTAATCATGGAGGAGAAATGAAACTGGACGACCTACAACACATTCGATCTTGCGATCCCGAGGGGTTACTGGCCACGATCGACTCCCTTCCGGATCAACTCCAGGAAGCATGGGAGCTGGGGCGCAAATTGCCGTTGGGAGACATTTCCGGTGTACGGCGGATCATCATCGCCGGCATGGGAGGCTCGGCCATCGGCGGCGATTTGCTCGCTGCCTACGCTGCGCCGATGTGTGCAGTGCCCATCAACGTCTGGCGCAATTACGATCTGCCCGCGTACGCCGACGGCCCTGAGACGCTGGTCGTCGCTTCATCTTTTTCGGGCAACACGGAAGAGACGAATTCGGCGCTGGAACGCGGCGTTGAAACGGGCGTCCAGCTTCTGGTCGTGACGACGGGTGGACGCTTGGCAGAACGAGCCGAATCTCTGGGTATTCCCCTCTGGCGGTTCGACCATCCTGGACCGCCGCGGGCGGTGGTGGGTTTCTCTTTTGGTCTGCTCCTGGCGGCGATCAGCCGTCTGGGATTGATCCCCGACCCGCAGGAGGACCTCATGGGGGCCGTGCAAGCCATGCAAGAGCAGCAATCCCGGCTGCGCGCTGAAGTTCCCGTCGTGGAAAACCCGGCGAAACGCCTGGCCGGACAGCTGGTCGATCGTTGGCCGACGATCATCGGGGCGGATTTTCTGGCGCCGGTCGCGCGCCGCTGGCGGACGCAGATCGCCGAGCTGGCCAAGGCCGTGGCGCAGTTCGAGGTCCTGCCGGAAGGGGATCACAACATGGTGGCCGGCGTCGTGAATCCGGAGGCGTTGTTCGCTGAGACGATGATCGTTTTTCTACGTGCGGCGCACAATCATCCCAGGAACCTGGCACGCATCGATGTAACCAGGGAAATCATGATGGTGGAGGGGTTCAACACCGACGTCGTCGAAGGCCACGGTGACTCTCCCCTGGTTCAGCAATGGACGGCGCTGCACTTTGGAGATTACGTAAGCTATTATCTAGCCATGGCGTACGGGGTCGATCCAACGCCGGTGGATGCGATCGAAGATTTAAAGACGCGGCTTAAGGAATTTCCCGGGTAGGAGACGGCATGAGATCCCCTGTTTCAGGCGTGCCGCGAGCCTTGCTTGGCGGCGCGGCCCTGTTTCTCGCGCTGGCGGCACTATTCCTGCTCGCCACGCCGCGGGTCGTGCAGGTCGTACCGCAAGACGGCAGCGGCGACGTCTCATCGAGGCGTGCGTTTCAAATTACGTTCACACATGAGATGGACCTTGTCTCCGTCGAATCTCGAATTTCCTTCGAACCCGATGTGCCGGGAAACTACACGTGGGAAGATCGGACCTTGACGTTCCAACCGGACGAGGACTGGCCTGAAGGCACCAGGGTGACGCTGCGATTGAAATCCGGGGCGAGCGCCAGGATCCTTTTACCGATGCTGCGCAGCTACACCTGGTCCTTTCAAATCGCCAAGAGACGAATCATCTATCTGTGGCCCGAATCCGGTCCGGCTGAGCTCTATCTCCGCCATCTGGAAGGTGAGGATGCGGAGCGCCTGACGCAGACCGAAGCGGGTATTCTCGATTACAGCTTGGATCCCGACGGCGATACCGCAGTCTACTCGGCGATGCGCGCGGATGGAAACACCGAGCTGCGGGAAATTTCGCTTTCGACCGGGGAGGACCGCTTGCTGTATGCATGTCCACAAGGGGATCACTGTCAGGAAATTGCCCACGAACCCGATGGGAAGCGGATCGCCTTCGAGCGTTTTGGCTTCGTCTCCGGGCAAGGCGGGCAGCCGTTTCCGGGACCGAGCAGTGTATGGGTGTTGGATTTGGAATCCGGGGACGAAGCGCTGCCGGTCGGAGATGTGGACCACGCCAGATCCAATCCCGATTGGTCGACGGCCGGCCGTTTGGCGTACTACGATGATACCTTGAAGGCGATCGCCCTCGTGGATGTCGAAAACAGCCTCGGGGAGAGCCCGTTCAACTTCATTCCCAACGATCTCGGGTTGAATGGTGCCTGGTCGCCGGACGGCCAGGATTTGATCTACGCGTCCATCGTCATCGTGGAGAACGACTCAAGCGACGATTCGCAGGTGGACTTTTACAGCCACGTCTACCGCATGGACGTCACTGGGGGGAACATTTCAGATCTGACAGGGGACGACGCAGGGCAGGTGGAGGACGCCGCGCCGGTCTATTCCCCGGACGGGGAATGGATCGCCTTCACTCGCAAATACCTCGATAACGAGCGCTGGACTCTCGGTCGGCAGCTGTGGATCATGCGCGCGGACGGATCGGATCCCCGGCAATTGAC
>DAOUEE010000011.1:0-32170 GCA_034430695.1 Anaerolineales bacterium
AGACGCGGCATCACGAAAAAGAAGAACAGCAACATGATGGCGGATTTGATAAAGGTGAAAATGGAGATGTATTCGGCCGGGATGAGCAGCTTCTCGGTCACGATGATGGCCCAGAAGTTGCCGTTGATGAGCAGGGTAACGCTGAGCACAAACATGATGCCGGCGGTGTACAACGTCGACGGCGTACGCAGTAGTTCGGAGAAAACACCCCTGTAGCCGCGCAGGACGTAAAACACACTCTGCTGGCGCGTTTCCTGTAGACGGACTTTCCCCTGGGCCGTCTCGTCGGTAAACCAATACGTGATCACGGCTTTCAATGTGAACATGACAGCCGCAAAACCGTACAGCCCCCGCATGGTCGGCACGAGCTCGAAGAGGCCAATCAGCACCCCCGTAACCGGCGTAATAAATCCCACCCATATATTGGCGATGTAGATCCATGTGTAAATGTCCACCAATTGAGATGGTTTGGCGTCTTCCACCAGAAGGCAGGTCCAGGAATTTTGCGAGATGCGCCAGATACCGTTGAACAGGGCTGCCGCCAGGAAGTACCAGAAATTTTGCGCCAACGCCGAGATCAAGGCCGGAATCGACCAACAAAGAATGTCGGCGATCAAGGTCGTGCGGCGTCGGCCGAGTTTATCGGTGACCGCGCCGCTGAACAAAGCGAAGGCGATCTGGAAACCTCCGCCGATGCTGAGCGTCAATCCAAGCTCACGCTCTGACAACCCGATGGCCAGCATGTAAATCGAAACATAAGGCGTGTAAAGATGAAAAGGGATCCCCCACATCGGTTCGGTGTAAATGCAGGCGCGCGGATTCCCGCGCAGATTCTTAAGAAAAGCGAACAGAGAATGGCTATTGACTAAACGAGTCCGCACCGGTTTTCGTCTCCTGACCTAGCGGCCTGAATTATACCCTTCCGTAATGCCCAACATCCGGAAAACTCGATCCCTACGCCCAATCATCATCCCGCCCAAAACCCCGACTTCCGCAACGAAAGCACGGCAGAGGAGTTGTTCGGCTTGGGACGGAAACGATCGGAAATTCGATGTACAATTGATCCCGCGCAATGGTCCCCTCAATGACCAGATCTTCATCAAAGGCATCGACGATGAGTGAATCGGATCGGCAATTCTCCTGGCGGCTGCTTTTTGCCAAAACGATCTTGTTCGCGTTTGCGTACGCTTTCATGGAGTGGCTGTTCTTTGCCACGCAGCAATCGTTCCTGGACGCCTTTTCGCTGACCATGAAACTGGAATTGTTGTTGCTGGTCGGCCTGGCAGCGACGCTGATCGAACTGCCCTTGCTGATCCTGCTGCGTCTGCTTGGTTTAATTCCCGGCATCCTCAAACGAAGAGATGTGTTCCTCCGACTGGGAGCTGCAATTCCGGCCATCGTCGGAGCTGTCTTGACCCTGCTGCTGATCGACAATTTCACCAACACCATCCTCCACTTCGGCATCGTGACCTCCCGGAATGGGATACGAGCCGGCTATGCAGTCTTGATGCTGCTGATCCTTGCGTTTTGGTACCTGCAGGTCATCCGCAGCATCCGCCCACAGGGCAAAGCCGACTCCCCCGGAGAGAATCCCGCCGGGTCGATCCGAATGAGCGCGTGGCAGGGCGTTCAATGCAGCGCTGCGGTCGCAATGCTTGTCGTTTCCGGCATCGTTGGCGCCTCTCGAGTCGCCGCAGCCACGCTCGTTCTCGGCGGAGAGGCTGCCCGATTGGAACGGACGCCGCACATCATCCTGCTCGGCGGCGACGGAACGATCGCGGCCAACATGTCGCTCTATGGATACGAACGCGATACGACGCCCAACCTGGTCAAGCTGGCAGAAACCGGCCTCCTGGCGGAAAACAACTTCACCAATGCCGCCCACAGCACCGGATCCGTGGTCTCCATGCTCACCGGCAAATACCCCGCCGACACACGCCTGCTCTACTCACCCAACATCCTGCAGGGAGAAGACGCCGTCCAACATCTGCCGGGAATCCTGCAGCGCGCCGGATACACCACGGTCCAGATCGGTTTCCCCTACTACCTGGACGCATACGATGTGAACATGCAGGAGGCTTTCGACAGCGTCAACGGGCGTTCGTTGGGACAAAGCGAAATCACCAACCAGGCCCGCCAGTATCATCTCGAGGACCTCGGTTATTTCCTGCCGCGTCTATGGGAGCGCATCGGCGATCGAATCCTGCATATCTTCTTCATCCGCCAGATGCACGATCCTTTCCGCGAAGTTATCCAGGCCATCGACCCGAACACGCAGCTAAAGATCGGCGATCTGCAGCGCATCGATCAATTGGTGACACTGCTGCGTTCGTCCGACACACCGCTCTTCGTGCACGTGCATCTCATGAACACCCATGGCCCCAGGTTTTATCCAAAAAGGCAAACGTTTTCGGCCGGCATGACGCAACACGAAGATTGGGTGCCTGAATTCTTCGATGACGCTGTGCTGGAATACGACGCCTATATCGGCAGAATCGTGCGCGTACTCGAGAGCGATGGATTGATGGATCAAACCATCCTGATCGTGTACTCGGATCACGCCAACGCCTGGCGTACGGATGACCGCATTCCACTGCTTTTCCATTTCCCCAACGGTGACTTCGCCGGACGGATTGCAGACAACACCCAAAATCTCGACATCACCCCAACGATCCTGGATTATTTGGGAATGGAGAAGCCCGCCTGGATGTCCGGCCAATCCCTTATCGGCGCCGGGCTGTCTCCGCTGCGTCCGATCATCAGCGCCGGTGTGATAGCCATACAATGCGAGCCGCCCGATTGGTGGTGTGAGATCGACTCCAACCGCACATCGTCCACTTTCGAGCAGTTCGGAACCATTCAACTGGTCGTCTGTCAGGGGATGTACACACTGGATTTGGATCGCAATCAATTCACCGAGCGTCTCGTGCCGGGACACACAAGCCCTTGTCCACCCTCCCAACTGCCGAGCGAAGAAGAAGCCCGCCAGATCATCCTGGATCATCTCGGCACGTATGGGTTCGACGTCGCGACGCTGGAATGAATCGATAGAGGGATCGCGAATCTGGACACTGCGGAACACAAGCGCTAGTTCGTCGGCCACCGATACCGTACGCCGGTCAGTCGCTCCGACACTTCCCAGAGTTCGGCGGCCACGTCTGCAGCGTAAGAGCGTTCACTCGATTTCACTTCTTTCGGGTAGCCGCGCCACTCCCGCCAGCCGCCGGGGCCATAATACTTTCCCCCTTTCACGTCTGGTGCCGTTGCGGCATAAAGAATCGGCAACGCACCCATCGCTGGTTTCTGGGCGACCAGGGGGTTCAAAACCCGGAAATACCAGGTGTGAGCTTGCAAATTCGTAGCCGTCCAGCCCGGGTGAGCGGCGACGGCAATGGCATCGACGCCGTTGGTCGTGAAGCATCTTTGCAATTCGTAGGTGAACAGCAAATTCGCCAGCTTGCTCTGGGTATAAGCCGCAATGCGGTTGTAGCCTCGCTCCGCATTCAGATTTTCGAAATCGATCCGGCCCATGTGATGCCCGTTGCTGCTGACGGCGACGACACGAGCGCCTGGCGTCTGAATGATGCGGTCCAACATCAGGCCGGTCAGTGCAAACGGACCCAGATGATTGGTACCGAATTGCAGTTCAAATCCGTCAGCCGATTTCCGAAAGGGCGTCATCATGATGCCGGCGTTGTTGATGAGAATATCCAGACGGTTAAAGCGAGCCTTGAATTCATCGGCAAACTCCCTGATCGAAACCAAATCCGATAGATCGAGCAGCATCAATTCGGCATTGGATGTTGCGACATCGGCTCGGATCCGCTCAACGGCTTCTTTGCCTTTCTTCTCATTCCGACAGGCGAGAATCACCATCGCTCCTTTGCGATCCAGCGCCCTGGCTGCCTTAAAGCCGATCCCACTATTCGCACCCGTCACGATGGCGACTTTATCCGTTAAATCCGGGATATCTTCAGCTGTCCATTTCGATGACATGGCAATCCTTCATTCATGTTCTCTTCGGCGGCAGTGTGGATTCCTGGTAGTAAACCACCTTCCACTGGCTATCTATCCGCCGAAAGATAAACGATGCGCCGGCTTTATCGACTACATCCTTTTCACCCGTCCTCAACACTGTCACAGCCTGATAGATCCAAGAGAAGATGGCTATATCCGAAGTGAGGACATCGATCCTCTCATCAAACGTCGTCAATTCAAAACTCGAGCATTCCGAAAGGTATCCGATGTTGTCTCCGAGATAGGTTTGATAATCACACAGCGAACCATCCATGGAAATCATACGAAAATCAGGGGAATTCCAGAAAATTTCAAACACCTTATCCATGTTGAGGGCTTCGCAGCCCTTGATGAGTGAATCCACGGTGGCCTTCAATTCATTCTCAATTCCATGTTAATCAGAATTTGAAAGCGGACTCATTAATCCAACACCTTTCATGTAGTATCCGCGGAATGGTTCTCGGTATCGAAAAACATAAGCCCCACACGATTGATGAATGTGTGGGGCTAAATTGTAATTTTTTTTATACAAATCCTAAACGGATTCGCCCGCCAGAGACAGGGCTTGTCTGATCCTAAACCGGTGCCAATGTTCCCGCCCAGATCAACCAGGCCAATACGGATTTCGCCGTCAGGCTCAAGACGATGTAAACCCGCTCACCGAAAAGGTAATCTTTCCAGCGCCCGACCTTGCGATACTGAAGCACCATGTTAATGGCAAAGATGTTGAAAAATACGAACAGCGTGGGAATGATGGCGTACACGAAAGCCGGCGGCTTGGCATCGCCCGAGTTGACTGCGCCCACGAAATAGATGAAAATCACGATCCAGGGGAAGATGCCGGCGATGCAGCCGTAGATGAAAGCCGTCCAATCCGTCCGCTGTGTCGTCTGATTGTGTAGCTCCATCATGATGCCGAAGAGATTCATCATGGCGTTGATCCCAAAGATCAGAATTAACGCGCCCAGGTCCCACAGCCCGGTGAGCATGCCGATCAGGACGATCATGAGCGACGAGCTGAGAGCATATTCGTAGAAGCGCACCGGATTCATACCCTTCTTCAAATTCTCAACATAACGGCCGTAACCGATCGTCGAAAGGTAAAAATGGGCGACCGCCGAGATGAGCAGAAAAACAGCCACGGCGGGCCCGAAGCGCAGTCCGTAAAGCAGCTTCGGATCCGGAGTCAGAGAGCGCGTCTGGGTATCGAAGCGCAAGAAGTTGGTATAGATCGGATACGTGGTGTCATTGCTGACCAGAATCATGAAAACACCCTGGATCAAGTGGAGAAATCCCATTATGAGGTTGAAACGCCTCAATCCTGCGAATTTCCCTTCCGAGTCGACAGAAGGTCGAGCAGCGTCTACAGACATCAGTTATCCCTCCCTGGTTTGAAATCGGATATCTTACAGAGTGGCGCAGCGATGGCGCTACAGCTCCTACAGAATGAGCAACTTTATAAAAATTGTAACAAATTCCTTGTATATTTGGGTCATATTTATATGGATTTCTGCCAGAATCCGTTCCCCATTCGTCCGCAATTAACTTTCCAAAACCCGATAATCCTGCGCGGCGTAGAATTGACCGCTCGGTCCGTGATCTTCCAGCAACGCCGGCACCAAGGCCCCCGGCAGTACGCTCGTCACCTCGTTCTCCGCATCCGGTCCACCCATGTCCGTTCTCAACCAACCCGGATCAACGAAGTTCACCAGTACGTTCGTGCCGCGCAGCTCTGCAGCCAGATCCCGGCTGTATTTGTCTACTGCGGCTTTGGAGACGCTGTAAGGCGCCAACTGGGGAATGTCGCGGATGCCCGACGTCAGATTGATGATGCGCCCGAAGCCGCGGCGTTTCATTTCCGGGGCAAAGGCGTTGCACAAACGTACCATCGCAAACAGATTGACCTCGAAAATCCGGCGCCACTCATCAAGGCCAATCTCCCAGATGGAGTCCCAATCGTTCTGGATGGCGGCGTTGTTGTACAAGATGTCGACACCACCGGGGCCGGCCTGCACTTGCCGGACGAGCTCCTCGATTTCCTGTGGAATCGCCAAATCCGCTGCGACAGAAAAAGTATGGACGTCAAACGCACTCAATCGTTCGAGGGTTTCCGCAGTGTTGCCTTCTTCTCGTCCATGCACGACGACGTTGCACTTCCGCTGCGCCAATCCCAAAGCGATTTGCTGCCCGACACCCCGGCTGGAACCTGTGACAAGCGCCCATTTATTCTCCAGTAATCTCATTTTCATCCTCTTTCAAGGTTGCTGGGTTCCAGTTCTGTTCTGAATTTGTGAACTTTGCTCGGAGCAGGAACATTGGCGGCATCCTGCCAGACGAATACCATGCGCACGGATTTTGTCCGATAAGAGAAGAGACAGCATAGATCAGGGAGACAGGTCGATCGGCCGAAGAGTGCCTACAATCTCGCTCAAGAGAGCGAGATCGCCACTTCCGCTGAGAACCAGATAGCGATCCCCAATCGTGGTAAACAAGAACAGGGTTGTCACTTCCGGCGTCCGGATCTTATATCGAAACGCCTGCCTATCCCCCGCCAAAGTCAATTCCTGCTCATCGAGGACCTCGTAGCCCGACGCTGTCCAACCCTCCTTGCGAGTGGCGCTGAATGCATCTAGATCATTCTTCGGATCCCACAAGAGCACGGTAATACTCAAGATCGTCTCACCCGCAGGGACAGAATCCGGTAGTTCACCCGGATTGCGCGGCCACGAGGTGATTTGCGCGAAATAGCCGCGGTCTCCACCTGCCTGAGGCGCATCGGCGGTCCACGCAGCGGGATAATCCAACATAAAACCGGCAGAATCGTCCCTGTACGTAGCGGCATCGAAGGACAGGTTTGCGGATCCAACATCCTCGGTGGGGGAATTCGTCTCCGTCGGTTCGGAAGTTGAAAAAGCCTGTGGCGTCGGCAATACTTTCGTCGGCGCAGCATTACTACAGGCAGATAAAACGAACAGCCAGGCGCAAGATGCAGCCATTATTCTTTTAGATCGAGTTGTCATACTGGTTTGACCTTCCCAAAACAAGATACCCACGGATACCATGGATTATATCCGCTCAGGGATGATCATCCGTAGCGGCCAGGATGTGTATCGATCCGCTAGAAACGGAGGCTTTCGAGGCCTTCGGTTGGAGCAAATCAGCTATCGAACCAACTTGAAATAAGAAGAGTTGACATCATGCAGTCTCGTGATATGCAGGGAGCGCAGGAAGACCGGGCTGAATACAGTGTGGCCGTCAGTTGATTCCTCGCGGAGGGCAACGAGGGAAAGTTGGTCACATCCTGACCAACGAAGCGCATCATCATCGGCTTGATCGGATCTGGTAAATCACTTGCTGAATACGTGTCGACAAAGGCGTTACGAAGGATGCTGCGAACGAGGCAACGAGTGCAATCTAAAATTTTGCCTGCATCTGCTACACGTCCGGGAAACCTTGGGCCTGGGGGATGTCGAACTGAAGTTTAACAGGAATCAATCGAGGGACGTTCGTTGGCGATTTTCTTTGACCCACTTTTCCATGAACAGCGTTTCTACACTGCCGCAGCATTCTCCACCTTTATTAAAAGTCGTATAGCCCAGCTTGGTATACAAATGGATGTTGTTTTCACTCTTGGCGCCGACGAACAGCTCGAACCGCGTGGGGATAAAGCGCTTTTCGATCTCCGACATCAACGCCGTACCGATGCCGCGGTTTTGCAGCTCCGGCCGTACTGCCAATCTGCCGATGTAACAGGTGCCATCTTTTTCGTAGGCTCGAACCGTTCCGACGACCTCACCATCGACGGCCGCCTTCAAAATCACGTGCGTGTTGAACTGCGCGCTAAGTTCCTCGACGGTTTGTCGCAGCGGTGGGATATCGTAGTCATTGTAACGTTCCGCTTCCATTCGAAACGCCAGCTTTTGCAGGGTCAAGATATCTTGCGCATCCGAGAGCAACGCTTGAGTAATTTCCATCGAGTCCTTTCCCCTGATTTCAAAGGCTTTGATTAAATACCTTGATATTGCTTTTGCAGACATTTCGGATACTTCGATTCACGGATAACTTGCGTGATTGTACCAATGTATCAAACAGATCGATGGTGTTAGCCGGCGAATTGAGACTACACACGATTGGAAAATAAAGTCCAAACTGCCTGAAAGGTTCTGTTATAACAAACCGAAGAGTACGCTTCGTTATTTATCCATCGACCAAAACTGAACCATTCCCTTACCGAGCGCTTCATTCGGCCGGGGGATGAAATCGAATCGCTCGTAAAACGGCTCTTTCCCTTTCGCAGCAAACAATCCCACGACCGCATTTTCCGTCGCCATTCGGGCAATATATGCCATGATGCGCTCCATGATCGCCTTGCCTACGCCTCGACCGCGGTAGTCCTCGCGGACGATCACATCCTGAATGTAAAAAGTGATCGCACCGTCGCCGATCACGCGTCCCATCCCAATTAACTCGTCCCCATCCCGTACGGTCACGTGGAACAAGGAATGCTCGAGGCCGTACGCAACGGCGTCCGCATCGGCGTAGACGCTCCAGCCGACGTGGTCACGCAAGCGGTTGTATTCTTGCGTGGTAGGAGGGTCATCGCAATAAGAGATCGTCATTTCATCGTCCTGCTAAACATAGATGTACCTCGCAAGGTGGATCCTCATCTGCATAAGATCTTATTCTCGGTCCATCATAAAATACCATCTGACTGCTCCACCCGAGTCGTAAGAAGTGTGCAGATGATCGTTTCAAAAGACTTCGAATATCGAATTTTCTTGCCAGCTTTCATCTTCACGAACCGTTCGGAAGCAGCGTTGATATAATTGACCGGTACGAATTCAAGCGGAACGACAGCGTACACCTATCCGCACAGAAATGGAATAAGGAGCTATATCGTGAGCCAACGCTCTGGATTTGTCCCCATCCGCTTTCATCTTGCGGGCAAAATGCTGCTCGTTATGGGCATCATCGGCCTTCTCGCTGCCGGCATCGATCTGGTCACAGGATGGTTTGGCTTGCCTGCAATCATTCCCATTTTGTGTGTGATCTTTACTCTCGTAGGCTTGTATCTCATATATGTCGTCCCGAGAGAGCCCGAGGAAAACGCCTAGCAGCTCCTCGAGTTGGGAGCGAAAAGATCTCATCATTCACTATGAGATCTGGTTCGAATCTGCCATCGGTCCGATCAACGGCTGTCCGTTGAAGTCGACCAAACTATCCCTGAGGAACAACAGCGAATTCAACCGTCGATTGAGCTCCAGCAAGAACGTCTGGACGATCCCACTATCATCGAAGCCAGGCTCAATGACACAGCCTGCAACAAAACGAACCGGGTGCACCCGGCTCAATGTGTAGACCAATCGATCTTGAGCCTCACACACGCTTTGAATATATCCACATAATCCCGCGAGGTGCTCCTCGATTTCCCCGGGCGGCATGAAATTCATGCGCACGTACGCTGCGCCAATGTCGAAGACGACCCCGGTCGCGTTTGCCTCCCGGACCAACCCTTCGTAAGTTTTAATGACTTCGATCTCATCGAACACTCTCGAACCGAGCAAGGAGGGATCGGCAATATAAAACGTAGCGAAATCAGGCATTCAATTTCTCCAAATCAACTTCCTGAAATCCGGTCCCCGGAATACATCTCCTGCGCATCCCTCGGCAATCTGCGTACGTGTTGTAGATGAGCCGTGACATTTTCATCATCTTGCTGAGGATATGCATAGCCGAAGTGCCCGGCAACCGAACGAGCCGCTGCCCGAAAGAGCCCACATGCGGCTTCGAGCGCATCCCACGTGTCGTCGATGCCGGCGTTCGAATAGGTTGTCAGCAGCAACTCCCACAGCGCGGGTTCGAGATAACGTTGCAAGTTACGTCCGAACTTCCCCGGGTTAAACGAAAAATGAGCCTCGATTCCGGCACGCCAGATCAGCATTTTCATCAGTTCCGGTCGAAGGTATTGCTCGAACGATCCTTTGGCATAGGTGATCTCCTCACGCCACAAACCCTTGGCGACGTATGGACAAATCCACCAAAATTCATTGCAGCAGTCGGCAAAGGATTTTGGTGTTGGCGGCTCTGCCAGATAATCGCTCTCGTTCGAGGGTGGAAAGGGTTCCATGATTCCATCTTTATCGAGCAGAAGCACGCTCAGACTGTCCCGCTCAAGATGATCGATCTTCTCCAGGGGGTAAAGCGTTAGATCGATCCGATTTCCATCCACAAACTGCATGAGAAATGCGTAACGGCCAGTGTTTCCTGGATGATCGCCCATTTCGTCGGGCAATTGCAGGATCATGAGCTTGCCAAACCTCTCGATCCAGCTCGGTGTCTGCTTGAATGCTTCCGTGTCTTCGACAACGTAGACGACATCAAAATCCTGGAAGAAATCCCGAGGCACCTGGGGATTTGCGCGCGAACCATTCAGAATGACCGCCCGTATGCGCTCATCATCACGAGCGATGGCGAGAATCAGATCAAGCATTTCTTTGTCGCTGCGCATGGCCCCACGCACTCCTGTAAATTGTATTTCAACGGAAAATGGACGAGACCGCTCAATCGATGTCCAGCTTATGTTGGTATCTCCATTAAATCGGCAGCTCGAGTACTCAAGAGAACTAACAAACACGAGAAATCAGTATTCGGATTGGACTTGAAGCAACCAGACCATCGCTAGAGTATCTCCGAAAATGAGGGTGGATTTTCAGGCCAGCTTCCCTCCTTCCTCATAAATTGCTTCTCCCCCTCAATGAGTTCTGAGAGTTTTCGATCGACGTTGCCTCCACGGCCTTGTGCTTCCTTGACTTTCTTCTCCAACTCCACGAGACAAGCCATGTAGAGCTTGGAAACAGGCACCTTTTCCAACCGCGCTTCGAAATCGCCGATATCCGCAGCCCGATTAGCACGCTGCTCAGCGAGTATGATTTCCACTTCGTCGATTAACTTCATGATTGCTCGATTGGCGTGGTTGATCTCGATAATCGGGGCATCCGATTGAAGCACACACGTCGTGCAGTATTCATCCGAATCGATCGTCAACTTCCCCCCGAAGGTGTATGCTTCCACTTTCTTTCCCTTGCGGTCCGCAAGCGTCACCAAGCCGGGTGCAACCTGGTACGTGTCACGATATACCCAGGGATGGTAAATTTCGAGTTGATCGATCCTGTGGGGACTAACGCTTTCTTTCAAGGTGAAGATCGGGATTTGAGCAATCTTCGGATCGAAGTGTCTTTCCGAAGGAGCACAGAGAATGTTGATCTCCAACCGGGGATAACCGATTGACTGTGGATTTCGTCCGGCCACAAAATGATAGCCCAATTCTTCTTCATCTGTTTCATTTGGCAACGACATCGTTCCTCCTCACCACCTATCCGTAATTATTCCTCTGGAACTATAAGCACTACTATGCCTTGTTTTTCGTGACCGGTCAACACCAATTGGAAGATGATCATTCAACTCGATGACTCAAAAAGCATCAGATCGGGATGCTTTTTTGCTTCCTCGACGATTGGCCCTCGTACGGCAAAGCCAACCGCCAGATTGCTCCCCCGGATGGCCAGCAGTTCGTCGCCGATCTGAACACTATAATGCTGAAGTGTTTCTGGTGGGACTTGAATCGCTCCGTCACGCAACTCAATCCAGCAAAACCATCTTCCCTGATATTCAACGGTCGCCCCTTCCGGCAGTTGGAATTTGGCGAGTTCCGGAAAGGCATTCAACACGGCCGCTATAGGACTGAGCGAGATTGAATCCAGGGACCCCACGCTGAAGCCTCCGGACTTCTTGCTGCCCGGCAGCATGAATAATTTCATCGGATCCATAAATCCATACTCACCTGTTGCTTCAGGAGGCAGTAGAATGCGGCCATTTTCCCCCACCCGGCACCAGCCATAGGTATGTTTGCCACCTTTAACGAGTCGCGGCATCTCGAAACTCCTTGAGACGTTCTCAATTCGCCATTCTCCGCTGGAAGATATAAAAGAAGCCGATGGTTCCAGCGATTATTTCTTTTACTTCACCTGGAATGGATATCGGTCAAATAACAGACCGCACGATTACGCTCCGAATCGGCTACTACCCGAACGTAGCTGCCATCCGTAGCTTCGGGGACATCGATCAACTTTACGATTTTCTCGTGCTTGCGAGCTTTTGGTATCAATTTCATGAGCGTATTCGGCGCAGTCGTGAAGAACTCGGTTTGAAATTGCGTCGTTTCGTCATCCGGATATACGGGCATGTAGATAATTTGCGCCTCGACAAGGTCTTGAAAGAAATGGGTACCGTAAGATACTTCTGGCACGTGCCCCGCTTCCTCCAATGCCATTTCGACCAGCACCGATGCATTATCGATGTCCGCATAACCGATGTTTACGCCCAGGTCGATATTGCCGCTGCCCCAGCGCCCCGGGCCCATCATGATAATCTTACCTTGCTCGACCTCCGGCAGGCGGTTGATCTGACCAACCAAACGCCCCAGGTTGCGTTTTTCTTCGGTCGAAGCCAGATGGTTATATTCGTGAGGATCGATGTACAAAATGTACCGGATTGGCGACAGGCTGCCGCCCCCGATCATGCGTTGGGATCGGAATAGGACTCGCTCCGGCTCCAGGTCCTTCGGAATCGAAACATCGATGGTCGAACCCGGCAATAACAACGGCCGGCATTGGAGCAAATTGATGCTTACCTGCCCGTCCTCATCGACGCCTGCCGTGAATTCAAGGTCTACGGGTTGGCCATAAGTATCTTCCAGTTTCCTCAGGATTTTGCCCATCATCGCTACGAAATCCGTCTTCTGGAGCAAATTGTTAAACGTCAATATGAGCTGTTCCGGTTCACCCTTCACGCTCGCCGAAATCGGATCGAAGGGATAACCGTCCTGCATCACCGAGACGAACAACTCCAGGTTGGGATAGTGCCCATTCGAGAGCACTTCAGGCAGCGTACGACTGGTAAAACACCTCTGCTCCAAATCCAGCAGATCGATCTCGTGCTGCGAATACTTCGCCACTCTGACGCCGACTTCAGGGCGCAAGTGCGGGTCACTGATGGCGATCATGCGTGGATAGTCCGCGCCCACACGCTCCACGGCTCGCGTTCCCAATCCAAAGACGAGGCGGATCAGTCCCTGCCTGGGATCGATGCGGTCGTTCCAGACGTACAAATTGCGGGAAAATGCCACACCGGCAAGAGCCGGAAAATAATAATGCCGATAGGGAATTCCGGAAACACGCTGCACGAGAATCGCCATTTGTTCATCATTTTCACCCAAACCGCGCCGGCGGCGGTAGGAAAGCGCATCCGGATTGAGCGCACTGGCATAGACCAATTTGATCGCCTGCATGAAATCTTCGAGACGAGATTTTGGATCGCCTTGATTGGCACAGAAGATGCTGCGGTATTTCCCCGCAAATGCGTTTCCAAAGCTGTCTTCCAGCAAACTGCTCGAACGCACGATAACCGGTGCCTGTCCATAGTAGTCGAGTATGAGACGGAACTGCTCCCGGATCGCCCCCGAAAAAGTCCCCGCCAAGAAGCGCTGTTCTACTTCCTTGAATTCATCGGTCGAGAGCGACGAATTGCGCGTCAACTGCAGCCTTAATCGAAAGAGATCGTTATTTACCAGGAAAGAGAAGAAGACGTCGGAACCAACGTAGAACGAGTCATGATCCTCCAGGCGCTCGATCAACTCCGCATCTCCGGGCTCACTACCCGACGCCAAAATGCGCCGCGCCAGCAACATACCGGCAGCTTTACCTCCGATCCGGCCGGCGCCAATGAGACGGTCACGCACAGCAAACAAGTCGTCCAATGAAAAATACCGCTCGGCGAGCCTGGAAAATATCGGATGCCGCCCGATCAGCATGCGGATGAATTCTCTTTTCAGCGCAAGTTGTTCTTCATCATTTTCGTCAAGCCCAGAGGGGGAGGCGCGATAACGGGCCAATTTCTGATAGACGCTTTCCCATGGATCCAACGGCTGCGTCGAGCTGCGCAACGGGGATTGACGCGCCGATCCCAATACTTCTGCGGCCTCTCCGCTGTTCGCCAACGGAATCCAGCGCTTGCCCTCTGCCACGTGTGGCAAGAACATCTGTGGGGAGTAGCGATTCCATACTTTGATGGGATGCACGTACATCTGACCTTTGACATGGTAGACATTGAGCAAGACTTGTGTCGTGTCGCGAATGCGGGCCACCGTACCGTGCGCATGGTGCCCGGAAGTGAGCGCAAAATACGTCACGGTGTTCAACTCGAACAGGTATGGACAGGTTACCTGGAAGAAATTGGCCAGGGATTCGTCCGTCACCCATTTATCGACCAGCGACGATAAATTGTCGAAGATGTAAAACACCTTCGGCCCTCGCGATTCGATATATTGATGCACTTCACGGGTGAAGGCATCAAACCCTGCTGCAGGATTGAATTCCACAATTTCCACGCCGGACGAGGGAAACAACACTGGAGCGTGAGAAGCGAAACGTAAATATACAACCGGCCATCCTTCCTCAGCGGCAGCCTGCGCAAAGGGTATTGCAAAGCGGCGATAATCTTCCAGATCGTCGACCTGCCAGACTACGTTATCGCCAAGTCGGAATCCTTGGAGGACATTGTCCAGAGCTTCGATTCCGCTGCGGATTGCTTGCTTATCCATCCCAATTCCCGTTGAAATGATTCCAATCGTCACCTTCATTATAAAAGAATCTTTGCCGATCTCTATCCCAACGCTGACGATTTCAGCAGCATCGGAAATATCCGGAGCGCCGCCAATTCACAACGACGGTTGGATTTCATTTGCACTGCAGCCGGAAATCCAAGCGCTGTACAGGCTCTCGATGATGAGATTGGAGATCGGTCAAAGAGGAACTTCAGAAGAAGAATAGATAACGCGGGACGTTCTCCATGTATGCCCGATAGCTGTCCCCGTAATGCCTCAGGCAGAGCTTCTCCTCCCCGACGATTTGCAGGTGATATATTACGGCCGCGGATAAAACGATCCCCAAATACAACAACACGCCGGCCATCAACGCCGACCCAAACAGGACCATCGCCAATCCCACCCACTGCGGATTTCGAGACCAACGATAGAATCCCGAAACGACCGGCTGGCCGGCTGCTGTGGTCCTGAAGGAATTCAGCGAGCTCATGACCATGGCATAACCCACAGCATAGACCAACAGACCGATCACAAAACCAGGCGGGCCGAAGCGCAGCGGGGTAAAGACCATCATGGCGATGTAGGAGATTAACCCGATCTGCCCCAATATACGCAAGATCTTTACGCCGATCGACATGCTGTATTTCGGATCTTCGAAAAGCCGTTCCCTGGCATCCATTGAGAAAGCGCGTACTGATATTAGTAGACCCACAAAGTAGAGAAATAGAGCCAGCCAACCGTTTAACACTCCTGGCTGGAATTCGGGGAGTATCGTCATCGATCTTCCTTCCCGGCCAGGTTTTTCGAATCTTCACCTTGCCCTTTGCCTCTGAGTGAACTGATCGGGAAATGTGGATTCGCAGCTTCGAACACGAAACGAAATTCTGATCGGATATTCTTCATTCAGTTTCGAATTACTGAGCGTCGAATAATATCAGGAAAATTAAGCGGAATCGGCGGCGCGTTTACTAATACAGGTTCCCGAAATGCGCCTGGTACGCTTGATAACTCTCGATTGCCAGAATCCCAAAAAGAAAAGTGATGTACATACTGCGGAACAAGGTCATTCCGAGCAAGGCGATGATCAATCCGGCGACCGCTGAAACCAGGAGAGACGTACGTAAGCCGCCTCGAGGATCCATGCGGACGAGCGCTTCTCGAGCAATCGTGCCGCCATCGAGGGGATAAACCGGCATGAGATTCATCAATCCCCAGAAGACGTTGATCCAAAGAAACGTCATCACCACCAAATTGGCAACATAACTGCTGACCGGCAACTGCGCCATCGGCAGTGGAATCACGCCAAACAATTTAGAGAAGAAAACACTCCCGCCAGAGACGCTCACAGCCAGTATGACAAGTCCCGCCAGAAGGAAACCAGTGAAGGGACCGGCAAACGAGACAATCATGGATCGTGTGGAATTTAATGAGATGCTCGCCCTTCCGCTGCCCCAGCTCACAGATTCGGGTATGGTTACTCCACCCGCGAGATGAAGCACGATGCGTGAATCTATGCCGTACATTCTCATCGCAAAGGCGTGCCCCAGTTCATGACCGAGGATCGAGACGAAGAGGACGACGATCCAGGCCAGCAAATTCACCAGACTGCCCGCAGAAGCCCCAAACAGGAGCGCCATCAGCCAGAACAGTGGGTGGACGCGAACGGGAACTCCCGCAAATCGAAAACGGAGATCGTATTGCGTCAGGGGTGGTGGTTGGAACAGGTTCATAAATCCTTCAAGGCTTTCGTTCTCAAGCCGTTACAACCCGGTTTGGATTCCATCCAGAGTAATTTTCGCATCAGGTACCACTGCGAAGAATTCGGTCAATTTCGTACAAGGATATTCATCACAGTGTCCGCAGTTCGGCAGGCTCTTCTCCAACCCGCATTTCCGAATTTCACAAACGCTGCAATGTTGGAAGAGCAATCCTCTTTCCGAAGTGCATCCGTCGCAATAAATATCACCGGCTTGAAGGTCGGTACCGAATTCCTCTGACCATAATGCCGCGACTTCCGCACGCTTCGAATCGTCGTTCGTCTTGGTGGCGATCAGCGCCCCGCATTGCAGACAGTCCAATCCGCAGTACGCAATTATTTCACTCATGATCGATTCCTCTCAACGTGTAGAATTGAAGCTGATCATACCCGAATCGCAGCCTGTTATGTTGCTTCTTTCGATAGATTTTACTCCGTGATTCGCGAATGCGACACACCATTTTCGGTGCCAACCCAGATCGTGCCGTCTTTCGCAATCGCCAGAGAATAGCCGTGCATTTCGATTAAACCGTCGTTGGTGTGATACGTACGCCAAACTCGGCCATCGAACCGGGAGACTCCGTAGATCCCCCCAAACCACACCGCACCATTCAGTTCCGACACGGCGGAATAGATGTTATTCGAGTTCGGCTGCGTACGGTAGTCGCCCGCACCCCGGAAACCGGGATAATGTGTCCACCGCTCGCCGTCGAAGCTCGAGATACCACCGTTCCATGTACCTGCCCAGACGACGTTGTCCGGCGTGACGGCCAGCGCATAGACGAGGTCGCTGCGCAAACCTCCCTGCGTCGACTCCGCCGTGTATGCCACCCAATCCGCGCCATCAAAATGGACGAGGCCGCTCCCGTTCATCCCGGCCCACAGTGTGCCGTCCGGGGCCAATGCCAGCGACCAAACGGAATTGCCGGGTAATCCGTCCTGGTTGGTATACGTAATGAAGCGTCCCTCCTTCGGGTGAAAGCGAGAAATACCTCCGTCGAGTGCAGCGAACCACAATTCGTTTTCTGGTCCCAGGGCAATGTCCCAAATTCGATTGCCCGCCAAACCGTCTGCGGATGTGTACGTCATCCAGGTTTGAGTCTGTGCATCGTAACTCGATACGCCATTTCCATCCGTCCCGGCCCAAAGCGCGCCGTACGGGCCGATTGCGAGCGAACTGATTTTGTTGCCCGCAAGACCGTCCTCAATGGTGTAGGTGATCCAGTTTTCTCCTTCCAGCCGCGAGAGGCCGTCCCAAGTACCCAACCAAACGACGCCGGCCTCATCGATGGCGATGGACGAAACATGCCGCTCGGCCAAACCATCCGCAGTAGTGTAGGACGACCATGTGGAAATGGGGGTGGCCGCGAAGCGGCTCAGATCCCGCGCCATCGTGTCGATCGAGGTGCAGCCGCCCAGACATAGCGGTAAACCCAAGCCCATGAAGTATAGGAGCCATCCCGAAAAGGATTTCATTAAGCCGCTCTACTCCCATGCGGGCTTTCTACGCCCACATACCGATCTACTACCCAGAGACGATGCAATACCACGAAAAGGTCCCCGCGACATGCAAATGGTTGCCCCTCATTCTTCGACGATCGTGCGGATGGATCGATTAGCGCAATTCGCGAGCCAATTGATACACACGCGGATTTCACCGGAACGTTCGCCAACAAGTTTCGCCGTCATGTAGAAACGTATTTCCAGCTCGCGGCCGGCAGGAATGGGGGTTTGAAAATCATACGTGGAAAATGCGTTGCTGGCTTCCATCATGTCACTATATTCGGGTTCGGTTCTATCCACGTTGAAGCCATCCAGGTAGCTGAGGTCGATATCAACGCTATCCAATGTCTGATCTTCCGCGGCCAAATTTGTGATTTCCACCAAGAGGAGTGCTTCCTCGTTTAAAGAAACGGCAGCAGGGACGATCACTTCGACATCGATGTTCTCCGGTTCCTGCGCCACCCATTTAAGAAACGAACCTCCTACAAGGATCACGAACAGTATGGTCCCCAGGCACAAAATACCGCAGCCGGTTACGGTCCACAACACAACTTTACGGTTCATGATGATTTCCCTTCACGTCGTTCATCTGCTTCGAACGCTTTTACGTGAGACCAACGGCAGGCGTCGCAATCCGATGATTCTCCTCGCAGCGCTATGGCGCAAAGGCGAGCGCCCAACAAACGGACACAATGGAGGACATCGGTGAGAGTAGATCGAGTCTCGTTGGACGAAGGTCAAAGCAGGCAAGGAAATATTACGCAATCCACTCCATCCACACGCGCATTGATTCAGCGAAATTCCGGCAGCCAATCCCCATGGGCCTCGATGAGTTCGTCCACAAGGTGCCGGATTTGATCCAGATCCAACTCCGCCGCGGTGTGCGGATCGAGCATGGCGGCGTGGTAGATGTGCTCCCGTTTGCGGGTCAACGCAGCCTCCACAGTAAGCGCTTGAACGTTGATATTGGTCTGCATCAACGCCGCCAGATGCGGTGGCAGCGCTCCGATCCGCGTGGGCTGAATGCCGTCTCTGTCCACCGAGCAAGGCACTTCCACGACACAATCATCCGGCAGGTTTTCGATCAAGCCGTGGTTGGGCAGGTTTCCGTATACCACACGGGGAACGCCCGCCTCCATGCTGTGAATGATCAGCGGCGCGTATTCCCCGCTGGATTTCAGAGAGAATATTTCGTCGAGGTATTCGTGCGGAATTCCTTCGGCCTGCGGCAGTTCGGATGCCGGACTATCAAGGGCGGCTTGCGGGTCTTCCAGAATCGCGCCCATTACATCCCACATCTTGATTTGTTCCTCACAGCGCCGCAGGTATTCGTCCAGCGGGATGTTGAAGCGCTCGATCAAATCGGGACGATCGCGCTTGATGAACCAGGGCACGTATTCGGCGAAATGCTCGCTCGACTCGGTTACGAAAAACCCCAGACGCTCGAGCATCTCGTAGCGCACGCGATTCCATTCCGGAACACGACCTTCAGCCACCACTTGATGAAGATGGGGGTACAAATCCTCAATTCCCTTCGGGGTCTTGCGCCCGAACTTCAGGTAGAAAGCCATGTGATTGATTCCGGCGCATAGATATTCGATTTCTTTTATCGGCACGCCGATGTCTTCAGCCAGCTGCGCGGCTGTGTGGTAGACACTGTGACACAACCCGATTGTGTTGATCTTGCTTGCCCGGAAGATCGCCCAGCAGTTCATCGCCATGGGATTGACGTAGTTCAGGAATGTGACCTGAGGGCATAATTCTTCCATGTCGGCGCAGATCTCCAGCAGCACAGGGATGGTGCGTAAGCCTCGAAAGATGCCGCCAATTCCCAGCGTATCGCCGATCGTCTGCCGCAGTCCGAATTTCTTGGGAACCTCGAAATCGATAACCGTGGCCGGCTTATAGCCGCCCACCTGAATCATGCAAACAACATAGTCGGCGCCATCCAGTGCAGTACGGCGATCGGTGGTGATTTCGATGTGCGGCCGGGCATTCAAGGCCCGGGCGGCTTTTTGGGCCACGATCTTCGAGGTACGCAGACGAACCGGATCGATGTCGTGCAGGCAGATTTTCGATTCCGCCAATTCGGGGAAGCTGAGGATGTCTACCAGCAATCGCTTGGCGAACACCGTGCTCCCTGCTCCAATGAAAGTGATTTTACACACGCAAACATATCCTCCAAATCCAAACAAACGATTATAAAGCGACGGTGATAAAACAGACACCGGGGCGAGTTCAGCCGAATCCTACTTACACTTAATCCATCCGAGCATCTCCAAACCTGCGAGACTTGGAGAGCTATTGGCCATCGTCTAATCGGGGATAGCTTTCGTTCCGGGATAGACTTGGACCCACCGCAGCCTTTGCCCGGACTGGCCCGGACTCATGACGCAGCATATAACGTTTAAGGATAGGACAGGCGGGTTGGTTCGGCATGAGACGAATTTTCATTTCGCGAACCACTACCATTCCTGATAATCGTCGGCGTGCTTTCTATATTCCAGGCCGCCCAATCCTCGTTGGGAAATGGCAGCCTGAGCCGCCCGCAGGGTATGTGTGTAATAGCCGATCTTGCAGGATTCCTCCAAGCTCGAACACCACTGATAGGCTTCCTCAAGTACTGGACCGATCGAGAAACATCCATGCCCACGCAGCATGAAAATCTTGTATTCTCGCAGGACTTGAGCGGCGATTTTAGCAACCTCTTTCGAACCGACCGTCGTCTCCGCATGCAGTACCGGTACCTTACGGAACAGATACGAGCCTTCGCTGTCCATGGGTATGATGGCGTCTTCTACGCACATCGATAGTGCCACCGCAAAGGGGGGATGAACATGTACGATGGCCAATGCCGAAGTATTCAGATAAATCGCCCGGTGGACCACCAATTCGCTGGAAGCCAGCATGATATTGCTGTCGTCCTCATGCAGGCCTATTTCGATCAGATCATTCTCTGTCAGATGGGCCAGCATGGAACCTGTTCGGGTGATGATGATCCGGTCGCCCATGCGCACGCTCATGTTGCCCCCATGGGAGGAGGTCAGTCCTCGATAGAACAAATCACTGCCAAATCGTTGAAACTGGTCAAGCATGAGATTGCTCCTTCGCCAGCTCAGCCAGGCCCAATTCCGCGATTTTCCTCGGGGTCGGAACCCCATCTTCAGTCCAGCCTCGGAATCGGTAATAGTCTGCCAGCATCTCAGCGAGGTGCACGACGTGCCCGGCGCTGCCTCCCTCCTTCAATGGCTCGTCTAAAAAACGCGGAGGGAGAGTATCATCTTCATGTGTAAACCCCACCCGGAGATTATACAGCCGCTCCAGGTTCCAAATCCGTTCGCCAGCCAACTGTAAATCTTGCGCCTCGTATTCTCGACCGGTAATAGACGTCATCAAACGGGCGAAGAAGTCGTCTCCAATGGCAAAATTGACGAATTTACACATGCCGATCGAATCGATCACCGCATTGGTATGCTGCAGGACAATGAGGATGCCCGCTTTACCGGAGGGGGTGTGCCGGTCCAGCATTTTGGGTGCACCAAGCAGCTCGGGACCGAGCATATTCCCGCGCAGGTGGCAGGCGCCGCGGTTGGAGGTGGCATACAAAAGTCCCTGTCCCTGCATGCCACGCGGATCGTAGGCCGGCATTTCCAAACCCTTCACTTGCATCGATGTCTCAGGCATGTCATAACGAGCCGAGAGGCGTTTCGAGCCTTCGGCGAGTTGGTCCCCCATGCCACGCCTGTAGGCGATATCTTTTACAGTATCCAAAAGCAGGTCTGCCCGCCCGAACGCCAGTTCGGAGTCGAGTGCACCACGCTGAACCAACTCCATAGCGCAGGCGATCGTAGCCCCACATGAGATCGTATCCATCCCCAGGCGGTTGCATAGATAGTTGGCCTCGATGATGATCTCAAAATCATCTATGCCCAGGCTGGAACCCAGCGCATAGATGCTCTCGTATTCCGGACCTTCGCCCTTTTCCTTTTTGGTCTTGGTGATGCGCTTGCAGCCAATCGGGCAGCTCCAGCACGCACTGCGCTTGGTCAGGAATTCGTCTCGAAGGCGCTCACCGGAGATTTTCTCGGACTGTTCGAATTCACCGATTTGGAAATTGTTGGTCGGCAGCACGCCATACCAATTCATAAGATTGACCAGCACCGAAGTACCGAACTCCGGCAGCCCTTGCGAGGTGCGCGGGGAGGCTTTGACCATCTTCCCCGCCTCGTACTTGACGAAATCGGCGATCTCCTGATCGGCGATCGCAGCGCGCGCCTTGCCGGATGCGCGGATGGCTTTCAAATTTTTAGCTCCCATCACAGCGCCGACCCCGCCTCGACCATAACACCGTCCCGATTCATCCGCGATGGATGCGAACAAGACCCGATTCTCTCCGGCCGGCCCGATGCTGACGACCGCCGAATTTGGCGGCTTCAGTTGCCCCACAGCTTCGGGGATTTCCAGCCCCCAGAGATCGTCGGCAGGATGAATCTGAGCACCTTCCTCGTCAACCTCCAACCAGACAGGTGTGTCGGCCCGTCCGCTGATCACCAGTGCATCGTAGCCGGCCCATTTGAGCCGCACACCGAACTGAGATCCGGAATTGCCATCAAATATCGTCCCGGTCAGCGGCGAGAGGGTGCTCATGGATGCACGTCCGCCGGTGGGGACACGGATCCCCGTCATCGCACCGGCACAAAACGCCAAAATATTCTCCGGATCGAGCGGGGCGATATCGGGATCCACTTCGGTATAGACCAGATAAGCTCCCAGACCTCTGCCGCCTAAAAAGAGGGAGAGAATCTCTTCATCGATCTGCTCAACTTTGGTGCTCCGAATGCCCAGATCGACCCGCAGCATTTTTCCCGTCCAACCGTACATGAGTCACTCCTCGGATCTAGGTGATTTTTCCAGACACATCCAGTATACAAGCCGGTTTCATTTCGACTGAAGGTGAAAGCCCAATTTTCTGGGCTGCGCCAACTCGGCTTCCGGCAATGGATTCAAAGTAATCAATCGACGGGCCAGGTGATAAGTGTAGGCCGCAGTCCAGGTTTTCCTTCCAGCACCTCGCCGAGTCGATTCACAATGATGGGATCATCCGGCGCCATGGCCATTTTCTTCAGGCCGCCGGGAGTGAATTAAAAAACGGTCTTCTCGCAAACGAAACGAGATATTTCCGTTACTGGAGCGAATCAGACCTTGATTGGCTGCAATCCGCGTAACCCGGATAATTTCCCGGCGTACCCGATATTCATTGATGATCGTCATACACCACGTTCTCTTTTCAGTTTTCGATAACGCTCATAAGCCTGATCCCAGGCATCCACATCTTCCGGGTAATAGGTTTCTGCCGGGAATGACTGGCGGACGATCTCCCGGCCTTCTGCCAACGTATCGATTTCCCCCATGGCGATGGCCTGCACCAGGATGTTGCCAATCGCCGTGGCCTCAACGGGGCCGGCAACTACCGTCCTTCCGGTGGCATTGGCAGTAAATTGGTTGAGCAACCGGTTTTTTGAGCCGCCACCAATGATATGGATCGTGGAATGATCTTTCGACAACAATCGATCGAGCTGTTCGGTTACGCAGCGATATTCCATTGCCAGGCTTTCAAGAACGCAGCGGACGACTGCGCCGCTCTCCACTGGAGCGGTCTGACCGGTCTCTCGACACAGGGATTGGATCGCATCTACCATGTCTTTGGGAGACAGGAAGCGCTCATCGTCCGGGTCCACCAAGGGACCGAAAGCCGGGGACTCGCAAGCCATCGCAGACAGCTGATCGTAGTTATAATCAGTTCCAGAACGCGTCCATTGGCTGCGGCATTCCTGCAGCATCCAAAGCCCGACGATGTTCTTCAGGAATCGAATGGTATTCCCAACGCCGCCTTCGTTGGTCATGCTTGCAGCCAGGCTTTCGGCATTTATCATCGGACGAGCGAGCTCTACACCCATCAATGACCAGGTGCCGGAACTCAGATAGATATAATCCTTGTCAGTGGCGGGTACGGCTGCGACTGCACTGGCGGTATCGTGTCCAGCGCTGGCGACAACGGATACACCCGACAAGCCCAATTCATCAGCAACCGAAGAGCGCAGCCGCCCCAGTACAGTACCCGGCGGCACGACCTCGCCAAAGAGATGGATGGGAATACGCAGTGCAGCCAGCAGATCGGACGCCCAATCCTGCTCTACCGGGTTATAACACTGGGTAGTGGTGGAAATGGTAAACTCGTTCGCCTTTTCCCCGGTTAAAAAGAAGTTGAACAGATCCGGCATGTTCAGGAATCTTCGCGCGTTTGATAACGCCGGATCATACGCCTTTACCATGGCAAACAACTGGAAGATGCTGTTCAGCTGCATGAACTGGATTCCGGTGCAGGCGTAAACGTCATCCTGGGGGATGATCCCGAAGACTCGCTCCATCATGCCATCGGTACGTTTGTCCCGGTAGTGATGAGGATTGCCAATCAAGTGATCTGCGGCATCCAGAAGCCCAAAATCCACCCCCCAGGTATCCAGGCCAATGCTTCGAACACACCCGCCGGCCTGGATTCCGGCTTTGTGCAAACCGGCTATGATCTCACTCCATAACCGCAGTACATCCCAGTAGAGGTGATTACCCAGCCGAACGCCACCATTGGCAAATCGATGAATCTCTTCAAGCTGCAGCGCATTGCCGGTAAGCCTCCCCGACACGACGCGCCCGCTCTCGGCTCCCAGGTCAACTGCCAGATATGTCGAGGCTTTCATGGAATGGCCCTTTCATCCGCATTCGAAATCTAGGAGACACCTTTCTTGAGAATCAGGTTGGCATATTTACGCGTGTCGCCCGTCATCACCACAGCAAAGGCGTTCCTGGCACGTTCGTAAAACGCAAAACGCTCGACGAAGGCGATTTTCGAGGTTTCGGGGGCGTATTTGTCGATCACGGACCGGTATCCGGATTCCACGGCCGGATCCGGGTCGTCGCCGGGCACACACCCCATCATTACCACCGGATCATCCACGTAACTATCAAGCGCGAAAAGCGGCAAGATGGCCTCCAACAGATCTTCGACCAGTAGCCCATCCGCCCGAATCACGAGATCGTTCATACTATGTCCCGGAAAGTGGGCGTCTGCCAGCACGATTTCATCACCGTGCCCCATCCGGTAGATCGTTGCCAGCAACTCTGGACTGAACAAGGGAGAAATCCCTTTAAGCATCTCCCTACCTCCTAGCGATATAGGGCGCCAAAATTTGCGCAAGCCCGGAAGTCGGCTCCTTCACGCTCAGCAGTACCAAATGCGTTCCAGGCACTGGGGCGGAAGATTTTCTCTTCAGGGACGTTGTGCATGTACACCGGAATACGCAGCATCGAAGCCAGGGTGATCAGATCGGCGCCGATGTGTCCACAGGTGAACGCGCCATGGTTCGCGCCCCAGGCATTCATCACGGCGTAAGGATCACGAAACACGCCGGTCCCGGTGGTGCGTGGCGCAAACCATGTGGTCGGCCAGGTGGGGTTGGTGCGGGCATCCAAGACGTCATGGATTTCGGACGGCAGATCTATAATATGGCCCTCCGCCAGCTGCAATGCCGGCCCGAGACCCTGCACCAGGTTGATCCGGCACATCGTAACCGGCATACCGCCGCGGGTCAGGAAGTCGGTGGACCAACCACCGCCTCGGAAATACTCCGTTACAGAGGCGCACCATTCAGTGGCATCCAGGCATTTCGCTGCTTCTTCGGGGGTAACCTCCCACCAGGGTTTGATCGCCGGCGTGCCATCCAATTCTTGTTGGCCCGTACCGTCCAATGCCGAAGGGCCGGAGTTGATCAGATGCAGCACGCCCTTTTCCGCAAGTCCCGTCGGACGGTAGCCGGTGACGCGTTCGATGGCGTCCGGACTCCAATAGGTGCGCACGTCGGAGAAGATTTGGGCCGATCCGGTGAGTAGATGCCCGAAGAGCATGCAGACGCCGTTGAGGGCGTCGTTCTCGGTGGCCACGATATAGGGTTGGCGAATGCCATTCCAATCGAAGGACGAATTGAGTATCGCCTCGAGAAAGTCCCCATTGGGCATGAAATCTGTCCAGTGGCGCTGGCCTTGAAAACCTGCCAGGATCCCATTGTGCCCAAGCGCTTCCTCGCCAAATCCAATTTCAGCCAGACGGGGGTTTCCGACCATCAAGTCACGCGCGATCATCGCCATCTTGACGGAGATTTCCCAATCCTTGTCCTTCTGCTCCCGGCTGCGCTGCTGTTCTGGTGGGTTTACGTCCTGGCCTTCCCGGCAACTGGATTTGACCCATTTTATGGCCTTCTCAAATTCAATCGGATCAAAAATCTCTTCATCCAAGCGGCGGACGAACTCGACCATGTCGATGGATTCGACCCGCATTCCCAGATAGGCTTCGAAGAAATCGTGATTATTGATTGAACCAGCGATTCCCATGGAGACGCCGCCCATCGACACGTAACTCTTGCCCCGCATTGTGGCGACGGCCAGCCCGGCACGCGCGAAACGCAGCAGCATTTCCTGGACATCTTCGGGGATAGAACTGTCATCCGAATCCTGGACGTCCCGGCCGTAGATCCCAAAAGCCGGAAGACCTTTTTGGCTGTGGCCGGCAAGTACTGCGGCAAGATAGACCGCACCGGGGCGTTCTGTACCGTTGAATCCCCAAACGGCTTTAGGAATCAGCGGATCCATGTCCATCGTTTCCGAGCCGTAGCACCAGCATGGAGTTACCGTCAATGAAACGCCAACGTCCTCACGCGCGAACTTGTCCGCGCATCGAGCGGCTTCGGCAACACCACCTATTGTCGTGTCAGCAATCACACATTCAACCGGCAGACCGTTCGCATGGCGCAGGTTTTCACCCAGGAAAGCAGCCACGTTTTTCGCCAAACGCATGGTCTGTTTTTCGAGTGATTCGCGCACGCCCTGCAGACGGCCATCGATGGTGGGGCGGATTCCGATTTTCGGCATGGAGCCAACGAGACGATTTGAGGGAGAATGGATATTCATTTTTACTCCTTTGAGGTGCTGATTCTTGTTGATCCTTTTCCCGAAGAGTAGGTGCCACCCGTGGTTCCTGGTGAACCCACTGTTCCTCTTCACAAGATCGATAAGCTCGCTTAGAAAGCCAATCCCCAAATTTTCATTGGTGCGAAAGAAACCCTCGGAGACTTAGGTTTCATCTATATAACTTCCCCGGTAAGGCATAGATCTCCTGGATTGGACGTGACTCTGTCTGCGCGGTTTGAATGTGGGTTCTGTCAGACAGTCAATTTACCGGAGAGTAATCACACGATATCAACGTAGATTATCAGTGGGCAATTCTGCTGCCGCTCGATGCGCGTATGATCATCTTCGTCGGTAAGACGACATTTTGAAATGACTCATCTTCAGGATTTTTGATTCGATCCAATAATAATCGCGCCGCTTGCCGACCCATTTCATCGGCCGGTTGGATGGCAACCGTTAGAAATGGTTCTAAGGTATACGCCGGTGGGATATCGTCAATCGTTACGAGTGCCACGTCCTCTGGGATGTGCAATCCCTTTTCCTTCAACGCTTGCATGGCGCCGATGGCAATGAAGTTGTTGGCTGCGAAAATTGCGGTGGGACGCGGATCCAAGTCCGTAACCATCCGAGCGTTTTCATAGCCGGACTCTTGGGTGAAATTCCCCCAATATATCAATTCCTCATTAACCGCGTTGCCGGCATCGTCCAACGCCCTACGGTATCCAGCGGTACGGTCGATGGCCGTCGACACGTTCTTTGGACCCGCCAACATGGCAATATTGCGATGCCCCAACGACAGCAGATACTGTACGAGCAGAAAAGCGCCCTCTTCTGAGTCAGCCCGTACGACGTCGACATCGAGATTTCCAATCTGGCGGTCCAAAACCACGACGGGAATGTCCTGCTTTTTGATCATTTCGATGGATTTCGTTTCACTACAAGCCGGTACAAGTAAAATTCCATCGACACGGCGCCGCAAGAGCATCTGCAGATATTGTTCTTGTTTGCTTTCGGATT
This sequence comes from Anaerolineales bacterium, assembly GCA_034430695.1. Lineage (GTDB taxonomy): Bacteria > Chloroflexota > Anaerolineae > Anaerolineales > E44-bin32 > WVZH01. Next base: position 27,972 of record DAOUEE010000011.1, read on the forward strand.
CATCCGTGTTGCAGAGGATTGTGGAATACCCATTCGCTTGCGCCACATCCTCAATTCCGCGGGTTACCGTTGTCCAGAACGGGTTGGTTATATCGGTAATCACGACTGCCAGGATCATGGTTTGCTGAAATCGCAAGCTGGGTCCTAACATGTTGGGAACGTAGCCCAACTCTTCAATAGCCGCTTTCACGCGTTCACGGGTTGCCTGACTGACGTAACCGGAGTTATTCAATGCGCGCGATACGGTGATTGGGGCAACCCCGGCCAGTTTGGCAACATCACGGATAGTAGCCATTCAATTTCCCGGACGTGAACTGGAAACTCGAGCTGGTACGCATACCATGGTATGCGTACCATATTATCACCAAAAATCCGGGCGATCAATCGCTTGATATCGTAGCGGATGTGTCAATGTCTTTTCGAATCTGCGCTATGGTACAATCCGCGGGCCGCAGTGAAATCAGCCTGCACCTGGAAATCGGGGAAGCATGTCCCAATCATCCCAGCACTCGATCGGCAGCCGTCAACCAGCGACCCGTCACGTAGCGCTTTTCGTCACCTGCCTGGTCGATCAGATCATGCCGGAAGTCGGCGTGGCCGCCACGCGACTGCTGCAGCGTGCCGGATGCCAGGTCGACTTCCCCACCGAGCAAACCTGCTGCGGGCAGCCATTCTACAACGGCGGTTTTCGCAAGGAGTCCGCCCGACTCGCAAAGCATACCATTGAGGTCTTTGAGGCGTACCCGGCGGTCGTCTTGCCCAGCGGATCCTGCGCCGCCATGATCCGCAGCGAATATCTGCACCTGTTCCGGGATCAGCCCGAGTGGCACGAGCGCGCACGCCGGCTGGCAGCGAAAACATTCGAGCTCAGCCAATTCCTCGTAAACCAGATACATTGGCAGCCATCAAAACCACCAAACGGCAGTACAGTGACGTACCACGACTCGTGCCATACCTGCCGCATGTTGGGAGTGCGAGAAGAACCCCGCCTGCTGCTGCGTTGCGCCGGATATTCCATCCGCGAGATGGCTGAATCAGATCGCTGTTGCGGTTTCGGCGGTGTGTTCTCGATGCGGATGCCGGAAACTTCCAACGCGATAACCGCCGAAAAGCTGCGGCTGGCCGCAGATACGAATGCCAGCCTGCTGGTGACGGTCGATCCCGGTTGCCTGATGCAAATCCGCGGCCTGGCCGATGCCGTCGATATCCGGGCCGAGCACCTGGCAGTCGTTCTCGAGGAAGCCACTCGATGAGCACGACATTTCCACAGTTCCGTTCTCGCGCCAGGCGCGGCATCCTGGATGAGCACCTCCAACAGGCGCTTGATCACACGACCGAAATTTACCGCACCGGCCGGGTCGAAGCATTGGGCAAGCTGCTCGATTCCGAAGCCTTGCGCGACCATCTGAAAGCCATCCGCTCGTCGACGCTGGCCCGGCTGGCCGAGCATCTGGAGACATTCGAACGACAGGCTTTGGCTGCCGGGGTACAAGTTCACTGGGCGCACGATGGCGCTGAGGCCAACGGCATGCTCATCGATATCGCCCGGCGGCATGGCGTCAAGATGGCCGTCAAGAGCAAATCGATGGTCAGCGAAGAGATTCGAACGAACGCCGCGCTTGCAGAAGCAGGCATCAAGCCGGTCGAAACCGATCTGGGAGAGTGGATCATCCAACTTGCGGGAGAAGCGCCATCCCACATCGTCTGCCCGGCCATTCACAAAACGCGGCAGCAAGTGGCCGAGTTGTTCAGCCGCGAGCTGAACCGGCCGGTTTCCACTGAAATCCCAGCACTGACCAACGAGGCGCGGCAGACGCTGCGAGAAAAATTCCTGGCCGCCGGACTGGGAATTTCCGGAGCGAACATGGCCGTAGCCGAGACGGGCAGCATCGTACTGGTGACCAATGAGGGCAACGGCCGCATGGTAACCAGCCTGCCTCCGGTCCACGTTGCCGTTGTGGGAATCGAGAAACTCGTCCCCACCTGGGCCGATGCGGCCGTCTGGTTGGAGCTCCTGGCCCGCAGCGCAACCGGCCAACCCTTGTCGGTCTACACCAGCGTGATCACCGGTCCGGCCCGGCCGGACGATCCCGATGGCCCACAGGAAGTGCACGTTATCCTCCTGGACAACCACCGAAGCGATCAAATCGGCACGGCCTACGAAGAGGTCTTGCAGTGCATACGCTGCGGAGCCTGCCTGAGCGTCTGCCCCGTCTACCGGGAAGTCGGCGGGCACACGTATGGCAGCCCATACAGCGGGCCGATTGGGGCGGTCGTTTCCCCATTGCTGTTCGGCCTGGAAGGCTTCGAAGCGCTGCCCCACGCCAGTACGCTGTGCGGGGCTTGTCTGGAAGTGTGCCCCGTGCGTATCGACCTGCCGCGGATGCTGCTCGAACTGCGCAGCCAGGAAGTTGGGGAACGCATCTTGCCCTGGTACGACCGAGTCGTGGAACGTCTTGCAGCCAGCCTGCTGGCAAGTTCCAGACGCTGGTCTTTTCTGGCCGATCTGGCCCGCCGGCTCGTGCGCCCAATCTCCCGGAACGGATCGCTCCGATTACCCGGGCGGCTCAACCCGGCCCAGCCCAGGAATCTGCCAACGCTGTCCCGCCGCTCATTCCGCGCTGTTTGGCAGGACGGGGAAATCGGGGATGAAACGTGAGCGCAGAACGCAGCAGCTTCAAGACGGATTGCCGAAGGCTGTGGAAGGCGGGCATACATGACGGCTCGTGAAGATATTCTTGGTCGACTGAAAGATAAAGCTCGCCCAGAACCCCCTCCTGCGGCGTGGCGATCCCGGCGGCAGTATGCCGACCTGGCCGGGTCCTTCATCGAAGCCCTCACCGGCGCCGAAGGGGAAGTCCTCCGGGCCGAGAACCTGGAGCAGGCGCTGGAGCAGCTGGGCCGGCTGCTCGAGGATCTTCAAGCCCGCCGGGTGGTGGTGAACGACGAAGCGCCGCTTTCCGACATCGACCTGTCCAGTCGCTGGCCGGCACTCGACTGGCACATCGCCGCACGCACGCCCGGCGACCTGCGCGAATTCTGCGCAGCGGCCGACGTGGGCTTGAGCGGTGCCAACGCCGCCCTGGCCGAGACCGGTTCGGTGATCATCGAGAGCGGCGCAGGCCGCAGCCGCCTGTCCACTCTGCTGCCACCGGTGCACATCGCCCTGGTCTCCACGTCATTGTTGACCGCCGACATCCTCACCTGGGCTGCTGCCCGCCAGGGCGCATCCCTGCCCGCCAGTCTTACGCTGATCAGCGGACCCAGCAAGACCGCCGACATCGAGCAGACGCTGAGTATCGGCGTCCATGGGCCAAAGCGGCTTATCGTCTTGCTGTACGACTGATCGGCGGTCTTCCACTTGAGATCGACCGAGTCATCCTCGATTGTGATGACCATGTTCTGACTGAGACTACTCGATTAGCAGCCCGGTCATGGAACACAAACGTTGACACTTTACCGCGGGAATGACCGCAACCGACGGCGTGAATCAATAATGGTTACTGTTTGTCCGTTCTTGATGCGTCAACTTCACCTCAATCCTGCGTTCGCAGCCCCAGGGCATCCGGCACTTTTTCAACGACCCGATCTTGGCAAAGGTATTGACAATTGGGTTGAAATTTACTAGTATAGCGCTAACGTTAGCGCTAACGGTAAGAATTCCTCACAAGGCTAAGACATGAGTCGACGCATCATCATGGCCGATGTCGCCCAAGAAGCAGGAGTGTCGCTGATGACGGTCTCCCGTGTGGTCAACAACAAGGGAGACATCAGCGAGGCGACACGTCAACGGGTACGTGAAGTCATCGAGCGCCTTGGCTATAGACCCAGTGGGGTCGCTCGAAGCCTGGCGACCAATCGAACCGGAACGCTTGGGCTGGTTGTTCCGGATAATTCCAACACATTTTTCTCTGCGTTCGCCCGGGGTGCTGAGCATCTGGCTTATCAAGAAGGCTACAATATTTTTCTCTGTAACACGGAAGAAGAAACGGATCGTGAAAAGGCGGTCATCTATTCTCTGGAAGAAAAGGGAGTGGACGGCCTTATTCTTTGCAGTTCGCGCCTCGAAGAGAGCGAGCTGCGTGAGATGGTCGGGTATTTCCCCTACGTGGTTCTTGTAAACCGCCAAATGGATGAAGAAGGGATCGGCACCGTCCTGATCGACGACAGGCGCAGCGGCAAGGTGGCGATCGAACATC
>DAOUEE010000012.1:0-1573 GCA_034430695.1 Anaerolineales bacterium
GCGGCCATCGCCTCCAAAGACATCGCAGACGGACTCAAGAGTAAAGTGATCCTGGTCAATCTGGGCGTGCTGGTCGTGCTGCTGCTGTTGATCAAATTCGCGCCCCGGTTGTGGAAACCCAACCGGCTTGATCTGGCTTATTACGATGCCGGAAATTCGAGTCTGATCGCTGCGTTATCCGATCAGCAAGACGTTCGCCTCTTCAAAGCCGAATCCCAGAGCGCATTGATCGACCTGCTGAACGATGGGGACCAAGGACCGCTGGGCGTGGTCATCCCCGCAGATTACGATCAAACCCTGTCGAACGGGAACGTCCCCGTGCTGGGCGGGTTCCTGCTGTGGAATCGACGCAATGCGGAGGAGGAGTTGGAATCCAGGATCGAAAACCGGCTGGAGAGCATCAGCGGAAATCCCCTGCGCATCGAAATCGAAAAAATCGTCTACCTCGAGCCGGAAGCCATGGGGGAGTCACGCACCACCGCATTGATCGTGGTCTATGCCATTTTCTACATCGGGCTGTTCACCACGCCGTACCTGATGATGGAAGAGAAGCAGACCCGAACGATCGACTCGCTGCTCGTTTCGCCCGCCAGCGTGCCCCAGGTCGTCGCCGGCAAGGCGTTGGCCGGGCTGGCATTCGTGCTGGTTACGGCCTCTGCAGCACTGATTTTCAATTGGAATTTCGTCGTGCATTGGAACCTCGCCATACTTGGCTTGCTCGGCGGCGCGCTGCTGGGCGTGTCGATCGGGCTGCTGCTCGGCGTTTTCTTCGAGAACAAACAGCAGTTGAACACCTGGATGATGATCCTGGCCCAGCCCCTGCTGATCTCCCTCTTTCTCTCCGTCATCGATCCCATCTTCCCCCAATTCGTGCGTGACCTGCTCGGTTGGTTTCCACCGGTAGCGCTGTCGCTCATCTTCCGATATTCTTTTTCGAACGGCGCCGCCCTCTCCCAGATCGCAGTGTCTTTGGGAATCGTACTGGGAAGCACCGCACTGCTGCTCGCGCTGGTCGCCTGGAAAGTTGCCCGGATGGACCGATGAAAACGACTCCGACGCTGCAAAGCGTGAACAACTTCCTTCTCGAAAAACAGCACCTTATGCCGCAGCCCGGCGTAGAATCCATCGAGCGAATCGTACAGGACGTCGTCGGTTTGCACGCCACGGTTTCAACCACGCCCTATCTCTCGCTTTTCGCCCGCCGGGCAAATTTCGAGAAGGAGCATCTGGACGAGGCGCTGTACGACCAGTCGACGCTGGCCAAACTGCGCTGCGTGCGCGCCACGATCTACGTACATGCCCGCACGAACCTGCCGACGGTGTACGCCGCTACGGCCGCCCTGAGCCGGGACGCCTCCCGCAAGTACATGCATCGCCGCGGCATCGACGAAAAAACTTTCGAAGAACTGTCGCACGCCGTCCTCGAACTGCTGGCTGATGAAGACCGCTCCGCCGCCGAGATACGCCGGGCTTTGGACAGCGGCATCGACACCCCGGCGCTGCTCTACCACATGTGCGACCTGGGTCTGCTGCTGCGCCGCAGACCCCTGCGCAGTTGGCGCGACCGCAGCTT
>DAOUEE010000013.1:0-9809 GCA_034430695.1 Anaerolineales bacterium
AGAACGAGCACGAATAAGTTTCGACGTCGTTTCATCAGCTTACCTCCTGTCCATCGCTATGCTCAATGACTCTGAACGACCGAATGACGAATTTCTGTGAATCAAGCGGAGTAGGGTAAGGGGAGCCGGAGAAATGCCCGTCACTTGCGGGGTGTCTGAGGCACGATCCAGGACTCGAACCTGCGTTGCCTGGGCTTATAAAGCCCCTGCTCTGCCGATTGAGCGAACCACACCCGATTGTAACACCGGCGTTTTTACCGCGTCAACCAGAAGCAGTCTCACTTTACGCTTCGTGGTGAGGGGGATTTTGTTCTATGTATGAGAATCGAATCCGAGTTGCCCGGGCTTACAAGTCTGTCAATTGAGCGAACCGCGCCCGATTGCCTCAACGGCCGCGCGCGGCTGCCAACTTGAGGCGTGGTTCTGTACGGCGTGTGAGCAGCATCATTATTGAAGTGGTGGGATAGATTCCGGATGTACCGGTTCCTCGTCCCCCGGATACGCCTTTAGAGTCCAGCGGTAGGCAAACTGGACCTGTTCAAAATTTATGCCTTCCGATATCGTGTCGCCCGCCGTGGTCAACCAGAAATCGCCGTCAAGGCTGGGCGCAGGGTAGGCGCTGTCCGAGCCGGTGACCGGCGCCTCGCCGGGGCATTTAATGGTCTGGGACCAACTATCGTACGTTCCGAGGACTTCGAGGTGGGCCTTCTGCCCGCTGCAGGTTCCCGAGACGTTGAGGCGGATGGCACCTTCGCCGGATACGAAACAATCGCCGCTTTCCCCTTCGATGATAATGGGAACGACGGCGTCCCACACTTGTTCGACACCCTGTTTCGAGATATTCAACACCACATAGTTAATATTCAAATCGCCTTCATTGTGGGTCTTCTGAGTGTAAAATCCCTCGTCGTCCTCTGCGTAAAGCGAGAAGTCGACGAACAAGGCGAAGGAGCGCGGCTCGTTGGGGCAATCGAAGTAGCTGGTTGGATCGATTTCATCCAGGCCTTCGTCGCCGGATTCCTCCGATTCGGAGGAGTCATCGGCACTCTCCGAATCGCCCCCATCCCCCTCATCTACTGCGCTTTGGGTGCCTGCGGTTCTCTGAACACTGCATGAAATCAAGAGTATTCCGATGAGCAACATAACGAAGAGGCATTTACGCGGCCGAACCGCGTGTGCTCCGGATGAGATGGACATGCCCACCTTCCTTTCACTGGATTCGAGAATGCGCGGATGCACCTACGATAGGGAAATTTGCGGGACTTGTCAACATCCCTTGCAGAAGCGGGCTATAATGCGCACGTGGCCCGACACGTCTACCTCTCGCCCCACCTGGACGACGCCGTGTTTTCCTGCGGCGGGCTGATCGCCCGCCAGACGTCGGCCGGCGAATCGGTCACGGTGCTCACCGTCTGCGCCGGGGATCCGCCGCCGGGGGAACTCTCTCCCTTCGCACGGCAGCTGCACGCGCGCTGGAATGCGGACCGGGCGCCCATCGACGTACGGCGGTCGGAGGATCTGGCCGCATGCGAACGCTTGTGCGCCGGGGTGATTCACCTCGAAATCCCCGACGCGATCTATCGTAAGGCTCCAAACGGCACGCCGCTGTATCCCACTGAAGCATCCATCTTCGGCGCGCTGCACGAGATCGAAAGCGATCTGGTCGATGAATTGGCGGGGAAACTGGCGCGTCACGTCCCTGCCGGCGCGTATCTCTACTGCCCGTCGGGGTTCGGCGGTCACGTCGATCACCGTCTCACCCGCCGCGCTGCGGAAAGCTTGAAACGGGCGCTGCGTTATTACGCCGATTTTCCCTACGCCGCCCGCGGCGAGCTTCTGCCGGACGAGTTGGGTCCGCCGCAGGGGGAGAAACGGGTTTTCGAGCTCGAATCGGGGGACATCGAGGCCTGGGCGGCGGCCAGTGCCTCGTATCGATCGCAGCTTTCGACCTTCTGGACCGACGAAAGTGCGCTGCGCGCTGAGTTGACCGGGTTTACGGCCCGGAATCGTGGGCTGCAGCTCATCGTTCAGCACCGCTAGCACTCAAATTTCGTATTTCGACCAGATTTGTGGGATTCGTACCATTTTACTTGCTGGACAGTAGACCCAAGTTATGCTATTATCCTGCCGCAAGAGAAATAGATTCGGGCTGAGAGTATCCTCTCAGTTCTTTTATTCTAACCGTGTCCTGCCCTGAGAGGCAGGTCGTAACGTTTGAGGTAGGAAGAACGATGGCGAATTCCGCAGTCTATCTTACGTCCGAGGGACAGAAGAAGCTCGAGGATGAACTCGAACATCTGCGCACGGTCAAACGCCATGAAGTGGCCCATCGGCTGCACGAGGCCATGGAAGACGGCGAGTTGATCGAAAACGCGGAGTACGAAGCCGCCAAAAACGAACAGGCCTTCATCGAAGGCCGCATACTCGAACTCGAGCGCATGCTCGCCAAGGCGCAGTTGATCAAACCGTCCAAGAAAAAGGACATCGTACAAATCGGCAGCACCGTCGTGGTCAAACAGGACGGGGAGAAGAACGAGACGTATACGATCGTCGGGGTGGCGGAAGCCAACCCCAAGGAGGGCTTGATCTCCAACGAATCGCCCCTGGGGCAAGCGTTGTTGGACCAGGCCGTGGGGGACGAGATCGAAGTGCAGGCGCCGGCCGGCACGCTGTCCTTCCGTATCGTAAAAATCAAGTAATCTGGTGGTTTCCCGGAACGCCCCGCCTCTGGTTTGCCGTGCGGGGCGTTTTTTCGTGTACACTTAGCCTGGAATGGATCCCGAGCGGGAGCGTTCGGGGTGTAGATGAAGGATGATTTTCAGCATGACGAAATGGAACGATCTCGAACAGGTCCGCCTGGAGAAACTCGAACGCCTGCGGGAGGCGGGCATGGAGCCCTATCCCAACCGCGTCGAACGCACGCACACCACGGCGGAAGCGATCCGGGCCTTCGAGGCCGCGGACGAGGACGAAACCGTCGAAGCCACGGTGGTCGGCAGGCTGCGTTCGATCCGCGCCATGGGTAAGTCGACTTTCGCCCACATCGAGGACGGCGCCGGCAGGCTGCAGCTCTATCTGCGCGCCGACGAGCTGGGCGCGGGGGTGTTCGATCGTTTCAACGACGAATTCGATCTGGGCGATTTCATCCAGGCCCAGGGAAAGCTGTTCCGCACGCGCACGGGGGAGGTGACCCTGCACGTCGCCGGCTACCGCATGCTGGCCAAGGGAATAACGCCGCTTCCGGCGACGAAGGAGGAGCAGGTCGAAGGAGAGCGCGTGGTCCACAGCGCCTTTTCCGATACGGAGGCGCGCTATCGGGAGCGCTACGCCGATCTGGTGGTCAATCCCGAGGTGCGCGAGATCTTCCGCTTGCGCATGAGAATCGTGCGTGCCCTGCAGCAGTTTCTCGACGAACACGGTTTCCTCGAGGTCGAGACTCCCATCCTGCAGCCGATCTACGGCGGTGCAGCGGCGCAGCCCTTCATGACGCATCACAACCAGCTGCATCAGGATCTCTTCCTGCGTATTTCTTTCGAGCTGTATCTCAAGCGTCTGCTCGTCGGGGGGTTCGAGCGGGTCTACGAGATCGGACGCGATTTCCGCAACGAAGGCGTGTCATTCAAACACAATCCCGAGTTCACGCAGCTCGAGTTCTACATGGCCTACGCCGATTACAAGGACGTGATGGAACTCACCGAGCAGATGGTGGCTTTCGCCGCCGAGCGGGCGACGGGATCGGTGCAGATCGAGTACAAGGGTGAGAAGATCGATTTGAGCCCGCCCTGGAAGCGCATCGAACTGCGCCAGGCGCTGATCGACGCCGCCGAGATCGACATCGCCAAGCACCACGATGCGCAGAGTCTGCGCCAGGCGATGGAAGCCCGCGGCCACGAGCCGTTGAAGACCACTTCGCGCGGCAAATTGATCGAAGCGCTGCTGAGCAAGTACGTGGAACCCAATTTGATCCAGCCGACTTTCATCTACGATTACCCGCGGGACATCTCGCCGCTGGCGAAATCGATACCCGGCGATCCGCAGACCGTCGAGCGCTTCGAGGGCTTCGCAGGCGGCATGGAGCTGTGCAACGCGTTCACCGAGTTGAACGATCCTTTGGATCAGGAACAGCGTTTCCTCGAGATGGGCCGCATCTACGCCGCCGGTGACGAGGAACGTCATCCCATGGACGAGGATTACCTGCGGGCGATGGCTTACGGCATGCCGCCCTGCGGGGGCTTCGGCATGGGCGTCGACCGCCTGACCATGCTGCTGAGCGACCAATCGTCGATCCGCGAGGTGATTCTCTTCCCGCACCTGCGCAGCAAGGACCGGGAGTAGCAGAAGTCAGACTGCTTGATATTGGGTTCCGGTCCCCTCAATCCTACCTGCGGGCTGCGCCTTTTTCTTTGGCGTTCGTTTGCAGATAGAGCAAATCCGCCGAATGCGACCAGACGATCAATCCCAGCGTCACGCCGAACCAGAGCGTGGCGAAGCGGATCAGCAGTGTGGCCGCGGCGGCGGTGCTGGCGGGGATATCCAGGAGCAGCGTGAGCATACCGGCAGCGCTGGCTTCGAAGGCGCCCAGTCCTCCCGGCAAGGCTGAGACGGCGCCGATCACCGTCGAAAACGAAAGCACGAAAACCGCCACGGAGAGCGTGTCCCATCCGGGCGAAACCCCCAAACCGACGAGTACGAGGTACATCGCCAGGCCTTCTCCCAACCAGGCGGCGCTGCCCAGCCCGATGGCAGTGATTGTGGCGCGCGGGCGGAAGAGGACATATACGCCCTCGTAGAATTCGCGCAGGTGATGCGCCAGGCGCTGGATCAAGGGCAGGCGTTCGGCGAAGCCGAGCAGGGCCAGCGCCAGGGGCCGGATTTGCGAGACGATGATGCCCGCCAGCAGGATGCCCAGCACGACGGCGAAGGCCGGCCAGTAGCGCGGATAGGCGATCACGCCCAGCGTGGAGAGCGCCAAAACGGCCAGACCGTCGCTGATACGTTCGGCGAGCACCACGGTCACGCCGCGCGCCGTGGGGATGCCGGTTGTGTTCTGCAGCCAGACCGCCTTGAACGCTTCGCCCACTTTACCGGGCGTTACGGCGAGCGGGAAACCGGCGGCGAAGAGCCTGGCGCTCTGGCGCAGGGTGAGATCGTGTTCGCCGACCTGACCCAGGTAGAAATGCCACTTGAAAAAGCGCAGTGTGTAATTGAACAGGGTGCCGACCAAAATGAGGGGTGTATAGGCCCACACAAAATTGGCAAACTGGGCGCCGACCTGGCGGATATCGCCGATCAGTCCCAGTCCGAGGAAGACGAGAAAGCCGAAAATCAAGCCGACGGCGAGGCGCCGGCGGATCGATTGCAAGCGCATCAACGCAGCAGGATAAAGCCCAGAATGACCGCTGCGAGCCCGGCCAGGCCGACGAGTGCCTGAATTACCGTTTTCGGTTCCATCCCGGGCATGACCACGTTGCCATCGCCGTAACGCTTGAAGAGCTGTCCCCAGCGGGTCTTCAGGGCGGCGGCGACGCGCTTTCGTCCGATGAAGGGATACCAGTAAACGTTGTGGTAGAAGTTGCTGGCGAAATACGACCAGGGCACCAACGGACTTTGCAGGAGGACTTTTTCGAAGGGCTTGAGTGGTCCATGGTAGATCATTTTCTGGCCGCGGCTGGCGAAGGTGTCTCCTTTCTCAAACTCCCAGGGCTCTTCCTGCTCGATGTCGTATCCGGCGATTTCGATCTGCGAGGGGTCGCCGATGCCCAGATCGAGTTCGTGGGCGCGGCGGATGAAGCGCAGTTTCATGGGATCGAATCCCTGCAGTTTGGCGGACACGGCGTCGATGGCCACCTGGTCTGCGGAGGCGAGTAGAATGTCCTTCTCGTGCCAGCGCATGGCGCGCGGACCGGGGCCGTCGCCGGCGAAGGTGCCGTCCATCATGGCAAACAGTCCGGGGTGGATGTCCTGCTGAATCATGAGCAGGTCGACGAGCGTGTCGTGGATCACGGCGTGGGTCCAATGGCGGTTGCGGTGCAGCAATCCGCCGAAGGCGTTTTTCATGGCGCCGGTGATGGTGGTGAAGACGTGGGTCTTGACCGTGGGCAACTGCACGATGTTCAAGCCGACGAGCGCCTTGGGGATAAAGACCCCGTCCGGATAAACCTTGTCGAGTACGAGGAAGGGTTTCTTGGGCTTGTACTCGAACCACTCGAAATCCTCTTCGTAGAGGTAGATGCAGGGCACGTTGTGTTTGTCGGTCACGAAGCGGTGTTTGTTGTTGAACTCTCCGACGCGGGTATCGACGACCACGGTGTCGTTGTGTACGCCGACCAGGTCGTCGTAACCGCTGCCGCGCAAGGTCTGGATCACGCCTTCGAGCTGCCAGGGCTCGGTGGAGCAGGCGGGATACCAGGTTTGCCAGGAGATGTTGATTTTCAAGCCAGTGCGGTTGCCTTTGGGCAGGGCGGATTCGAAATGCGCCAGGCGCATGATCTTGTCGATGTCTTCCAAGACGGTCTCGGGCGACGTCTTCACGGCCGCCACGAGACCTTTACCGGAAAAGTCTGCCATGTGTTCCTCCTTCTTGCGCTTGAATTCTATCGCATCCCGATGCGTTGGAACAGTAGATCGGAATTACTGCCGGGAGGCTGGATGGAATCGCATTGGCGATCCTCCTCCCTGTGCATCCGTTGGACGTGCTACAATAGCGCATAACCACGAGGATCAGACAGGGATGAATCCGAGAGTTCATCGCCGGGAGAAAGTTGGATTACGACCGAGCACGCGGCGGCAATTCCGCCGGGAGATCTACCTGCCGTTGATTTTTGGTGTGCTGTTGATCGCGGGGCTTGCGATCTTTCTCTGGCCGGATGACAGCAATCCCGGCGTCTTGGCGGACGTGTCCGTGGTTTGCCTGGCGCTGCCGATCCTGCTCCTTGGTGTGTTGGCCGTGGTGATCCTTGGAATCGCCGTGTTCGCGACGGAGAAGCTGATCCAGATGCTGCCGGCTCCGTTCAGGAAGGCGCATCGTATTATAGAAGGGCTGGAACGAGCGGCGAAACACGGCGGAGACCTGGCGGCAAAACCGATGATCAGCACGCTATCCGCCTGGGCAGGAATCAAGGCGTTCTTCCGCGGCGTGGCCTCGATCTTTCGTTCCGATGAGGAAAATCTATATGAATGAAGACGAGAACTGGAGAACTCGAACCCTGATCTTGGGCAGTGTGATCGGTGCGGTCACCGGCCTGGTGATGGCCGTACTGCTCCTGCGGCGGGCGGAACAGCAGGGCGAAAGGCCGAAGATCGGCACCAGCGAGGGGATGAAGATCGGCATGGCGCTGCTGGGTTTATTGCGTCAGATCGCCAAATAGAGCAGGGGGAAACGACAAGCTGCGTTCGTGAGGGTTTCTCGAACATAAACACCGCCTGATTTTCATCAGGCGCGCGAGACGGCGTTGCTGCGGCTGCGCGTGTGAGACACTTTTCAACAATGACATGAAAACCTATCTTGAATGTATACCGTGCTTCTTCCGGCAGGCGCTCGAAGCCGCCAGAATAACCGGCGCGGACGTGAAAACCAAAAAGAGAATCCTCGATGAGGTCGCAAGATCCATTCCGGGATTCCGCTTGTCGTCTACGCCTCCCGAGATGGGGAAAACGATACACGACATCGTCAAGCGGATGACCGGAAACCCCGATCCTTATCAAAAGCTAAAGGAAAGGGCGACAGAGAAAACATTGGCGATCTACCCGGAACTGAAGCAGAAAGTCGAGATTGCGGAAGATGCACTGCGCATGGCGGTCGAGTTGGCCATCGCAGGAAACATCATCGATTACGGCACCGAGAACTCGCTCGTTGTGGAAAACGAGCTCGACAAAATCCTGCAGAAAGAACAGAAGGCCATCGCGGCGGAAAGAGAGTCACTCTTCGACGTTCGATCTTTCCGAAGCGCGCTCGCTGAGGCCAGGATCATTCTCTATATTGGCGACAACGTTGGCGAGACCGTCTTTGACCGTGTACTGATGGAAGAAATCAAGCGCATCGACCCCGCAAAAGAGATCCTGTATGCGGTTCGGGAGAAACCGATCATCAACGACGCCACGAGGGAAGATGCGCTTGCGGCCGGAATCGACCGGGTTGCGGAAGTCATCTCGAGTGGATCGGAAGCCCCGGGGACGATTCTTGAATCGTGCTCGCAAGAGTTTATCGCCATCTTCGACGAGGCTGATTTGGTCATCAGTAAGGGGCAGGGAAATTATGAGACCTTATCGGACGTACGCCGCCCGGTCTATTTTTTATTCATGGCAAAATGCCCGGTGATTGCCGGAGGTTTGGGCTGTGCGGTGGGGGAGATCGTTTTGGTGTGCAATTCGGATGCGTCCGAACGCCGGGCTTGATCGCCAACTTGGTCGATGTGAATCGGCGTTTTCCATCCGGAGCGTCCGTAGGTTTTCTTTTCACAATTCATAATTCAACTCCATTCGATCAGCCTTCAGATTTCGTTGGCGTTCGTCGCTCTTGACAGATGTCCCTATATTGATTAATATAGAAACGAACGTTCGTTCATATAATCAAGTAAGTAGAACTGAGAAAACACTGATGATCGCAAAGGGCGAGAAGACCAGCACCCGCATCGTCAAAGCGGCCCGCCTGCTGTTCGAACAGCAGGGCTATCATGGTACGTCCATGCGCCAGATCGCCCGGGAAGCCGGCATCGCCTTGAGCGGCATCTACAATCATTTCGAAAACAAGGAAGACATCTTCGTCAAGGTCATGGAGCGGTTCCATCCCTACCACGAGATCGTGCCCATCGTTCGCGCCGCAACCGGGGCTACGGTGGAAGAATTCGTCAAACACGTCGCTGAGGGCATGATCTCCGTGCTGGACCAACGCCCGGATTTCCTCAACCTGATGCTGATCGAGATCGTGGAGTTCAAGAGCCGGCATCTTCCCGATTTGATGTCGCATTTCATTCCACAGGTCTTGAGCATCGTGCAGGAATTCGCCGAGATGAAGGACAACATCCGCCCGATACCGATCCCGATCATCGTGCGCGTCTTCCTGGCGAATTTCTACGCCTACTTCCTGATCGAAAAATTCCTCGGCGAGGGATTTCCGTTCGAAATGCGCGCCGATGCGCTGGACTACACCGTCGATATCTTCTTACACGGAATCGTCACGGAGGACTGAGTGAAGCTCGTCGATATCCTGCAAAGGGTTGTGTTGATCCTGGCGCTCGCCATCGGACCGCACACGTTGGTGCGCCTGGGGCGCCGGCTGCATATATTCCCCATCCCGTACGCGCCATGCAGGAATTCCACCGCGTGCTCGTGCCTTCCGATAAATTGGTTTTCAGCGAACTATTTCTCGAACCGGATTTCCCCCGCGCCGGCACGCTGCGAAAGTGGGCCGAATCTGCAGGTTTCAGGCTGGATAGACGGACCAGGAATTGGTTTTATTACACGTTGATCTTCGCCAAGGTCTGACAGGGCAGGACGGACATGTTGAACAACCGCTTGATGTCGCTAATCCGTAAAGAGTTCATTCAAATCTGGCGCGATCCGCGCACCTTGCTGCTGGTCATCGCCATACCGGTCACGCAGATCCTGCTCATGGGATATGCCGCAACGACCGACGTGCGTAACATCCCCATGGCGGTTCTGGATCAAGATCGCAGCACCTCGGCCAGAAAATTGCTGGATGCGTACCGCGCCGCGGACTACTTTCAGATCGTGATCGAGGTCGATTCCGAGGACGAATTGCGGGAGACGATCGATGATGGCGATGCCAAAGTGGGCCTGATCATCCCGCC
>DAOUEE010000014.1:0-7923 GCA_034430695.1 Anaerolineales bacterium
ACTCGTCACGCCGAGGCGAGAATGCATTTTTCCCAGAGCCGTTCTAAGATCCACGCGCGATTTCCCCGCCACCAAATAAGGAATCGTCTCCCGTCGAAGATAAGTCAGATATTCCGCCGGCGTTGCGCCGCACGTCAAGACCAGTAAATGCCATCCCCGCCAAGCCTCATCCGGGAATTCGTCCTTGTACATCCAGCGGATGCGTCCGCGGCCATCCACGGCGGTGAACCAGCCTCGATGCCCCTCCCGCTGAAGGACGGTGTTCGGCAGAAAATCCGCGTACAAATGCTGCGGATCTCCTTCGATCGGAGGAAGCGGCTCGGGGCTTTCTCCCCGTCGTATGAAAGAACCGCTGCCCTCGAGGGTCGCTTGAACGCCGTGTGTCGTCTTGAGCCATTCAAACACGTTGAATCGATCACCGCCTTCGATCGATTGCCACCTTTCATCACCAAACAAAAGTAGTGAATCGGGAGACATCGCCAGTTTTCCATCCACAGACGCGCTGTTGAGTACGATCACTTTGGGCCTTTGCATAAACGCCTCCTTCGAAGGATGGAGATTGTTCGCGGGATCTGATTCGTCGATGCGCTAGGTGTATTTTAATCCATGCGTCCGGCGCGTTTCACCTTTTGGTCGTTTACCTCCGGCGCGACAAATCGATGGCAAAACCGGATGAGCGTCTTCGAGTTCCGGAAACCCTCATCGTCTCACGATCGACACCCACAGACTGATAACGCCGACGACACCCCACAGGATGACCCAGACAACCCCCATTGCACGTGCGTACACACCGCGGATCGGTGTTCCCGGTATCTCACTTTTTACGATTTGCATGATGCCGCTCGAGCACAACAACACCGCCAGGATGAGCACGAACAGATTCCCCGCCCCATCTGGCAATGGACCGGCAGTCGTATTCACGATGAATGCAACGATTATAACGAGCACGATCGCGGCATAAACCGGTGCGAGAATCAACACCCGGCTGTCTCTGGCATTCAACCAGTCAACGATTTTTTGAGCTCTGCCCTTATGTTCCATAGACACGAACCCTTTAATTCCACTACGCGGGCAGTATCGGGCGCCGCGTACCAGCCGCTCAGCCAGGAGCAGTATTTCTCGAAAGCCATGACCGCAACGGATCGTGAATGGCGATGTCATCCACCAGGCCGGGATTCAAAGGGCGCTCTTCGTAGGCGATGCACACGAGGTCGTTGAGCGCTGCAGCCCGCCGTTCCACGGGTACCGACGAATGCAGATTGTAGGGATAGTTGTATTCCGGCGGTAAGATATCAATTCGCTCCGGCTCAAACCTGCTGACCAACTCGGCGCTCAAGACGGCTTGGTGAAGGAAGATCTGATGCAGATCGTCCGGGCAAGCGACTTTTTGATATTCGCCGTCACAGGCCAGAGTCTCGAAACATTCAAACCACCAACGGAGAAAACCCTTCGACGGATTGATGGCAAAGGCATGGGAATTGAAATAGGAACGTATGCGCTGCGCGCCGACGTACGTCTCCACCGTCGTGCGGATATCCTCCACACCGACGACATCACAGATTCGCTTCCAAAAAACGTTCAAGGGTTCTGCAGGTGAAAGCCCCACATTTTTAATGTGTACGGGTCTCACCGCCGCATCAAACACCTTGCCGAGATCGAACAACAGCGGAGGTTGGATCACCAGGCAGCCAGGGTCGATCCAGACCAGCGACTTCACATTTTGTGTGGCCGTTTCCTCGGCGAGGGCGCAGGCATACACTTTATCGGCATAGTAATACTGTTTCACGGAATCCGGCACACGCAGGGGGATAACCCGCACGCCGTTCCCCGCCAGGCTGCCGCAGGGCGTTTCTTCGGGATTGGCCTCGAAAAGCCAGATCGGACAGCGGCTCAATTTGCCGCCAAACTCGTGGATGCTTTCAATGAGCATGCCCGCGCAAGATTTTCCAACGGTTGTCCGGGCCATCGTGAGGAATACTGCCGAATCATTTTTTTCGTCGACCATAATCAGATCACCTTGATACGTTCTTGGAGAGGTAATGTTGATGCTCTACCGACCGCATGCCACGTCAGGTAGATTTGAGCCAACCCTTATCCATTCCCGGACATGAATCAACTACGCGAATACTGCCTGACCCCAACCCTTTCCGATCGAGATCACTGGCAGACAAACCGTGAAATACGCTGTGAAACATGGGACCAGAAACCCGCCCATTAAAATACAACTTCAGATGTGGCCAGCGGGATTGGTGTAGAGATATTTCGATTGGGTTTTCTTTTCAAACATCCCGGCCGACAGCATCACTCAGGAGCACGCTCAGCGATGACCAGGGCATTCAATGTATTGAAGCGCCCACGCCTCTCGGATGCAAACAGGAGCACACCCCGATCACCATCAGGCACGAAAGTCAGGTGGATTGCTTCCCATTGCTTTGGCAAATAGGAGAAATACTCCATCATCTTTTCACCCGTCGCGCCGTTTACCGCATACAAGTGCTTGTCGTCTGACAGGACCAACACATCGAGCTGGTTGTTCCCATCCAGATCGACCAGAATCGGATCCCACATTTGCTCGAGCTGCGGATATTCGCCATAGCTGCCCTTAAAAATCCACTGCACCGAGCCGTCTGCACCATCCAGCGCCCATAATTCATTGTGCGCAACGATGTTGCCGTAGACGAAATTTCCTGATGGAAAGAACTGGTCGGCCGTGTATTCCGGCCAAATCGAAAAAACGATTTCTAAAGCTGGATCGTCATCGATATTTCCCACGGCCGAGTCGCGGTAAAGGCCGCCTTGGCCATGGACTGATTGTGGTTGATATAAGCTGCCGTCGTCATTCTTGAAAACGATATATCCCCAACCTTCGACAGCCAGTGGCGTTTCCCAGATCATGTTTCCTCGCGAGTCCAGCAGGTAGTAACTGCAGCGTGAGCCCAAACCGATCTCCAATTCCCCATCCCCGTTATAATCGGCTACCGTGGTCGACTCCCAGCTTTCACAAGGAGTCTTTCCTAATTCCGGCGGAGCGTTGGCCGATTGAGCTTCTGTTGGAGAGGTATCGAAATGCCACATCTCGTTTCCCAAATTGTCCCAAACGATCATTCGCTCAACCGATTGCCAATCCCAGTAAAGATGATGATGGCTGATGATCTCCAATAAGCCGTCTCCATCGAGGTCGGCGGCGGTCGGCTGACCGTATTGAGCGCCGGTCGTCTCCCGTTCCCAGATTTGGCTGCCGTCTTGCCCATTGAGCAGACGAAGTTTCCTCGGATGACCGTATGAATTGATGATAATTTCCATATGGCCGTCCGCGTTCACATCAGCAACAGTCATGCCTAAGCCGCCTTCAGAGAAAGGATGCTGCCAAATGATTGAGCCGTCCTTGCCGTTCAAGGCGTAGATCTGAGCAACCGCTCTATCCGGGCTATCCTGGCGCTGGTTTGCGAAAACCAAATCAAGCTGGCCGTCATCGTTCAGGTCGGTGATCACTGGCGGACAATAGCGAGTGATATATTCCAACGGCATTTCCCATTGGATGCTGCCGTCATCCACGTTGAAGACGGTCAGAAAGCCGTCCAGCGTTCGTGGATCATACCGCCCGATCACATATTCGGCGTGGCCATCGCCGTCCAGATCGTCGGCGACAGGATAAAGATTCATGTAGGAATATCGCTCATCTTCCAGATCCCAAAGATGGTTGGGGTTCTCAAGCAGAAGCCATCCGGTGGATGTGTAGGCGGCCGTGTTAGTTAGATTGTTGCGCGGATACGGCCAGTAAACCGATTCCGTAGGGGCTGGAGTGCTGGTTTGCGTATCTGCAGGCTGGAGTTGAGGCGGCGTCTCTGTTTGCGTAGGAACGACCGCTTCCGTGATTGGAGCTGACCTTTCAGTGTCGCAGCCGGTTGATATTACACAAATGACAAACAGAACGATGAGAACACACAGGTTGTTACGACCCATCAATGTTCATTACTCCTTTCATCACAACGAACTCGAATGATCTTCCCCATAATCTGGAGATAAGCATACACTTACTTCCGCAATAGCAAAAGTAAACTCAAAGCTGAGGTATCGTATTGAACGCTTCCCTACAACGGAGCACCCAACAGAATCAAGAGAAGCCGCCAGGAGATAACCCATCGAACTCAAATTGGCAGACCGACATATCCAGCATTGAACACACCTAGACAAGAGATTCCAGAAATCTGGCAGCAACATACGTCGCAGCTATCGCAGCCGGCGACAATTTCGGCTTATACAGATCGAACCCATGCTCCGTGTCGGGAAGTTCGAGTAAAAACGAAGGGCGTCTCGCAGCCAAGAGCGTACGATGTAGACTGCGCACTTCCGGAGCTGCACCGCTGAAATCATGCAGGCCCTGCAGCAGCAGCGTCGGCGGACAATGCTTTCCGATGTGGTGGCACGGTGAGGCGCTTTCGTATACATCTGGAATCGTCGACGGCTCTCCACCTAAAGCTTCTGGCAGCAGGCGGTGGACGGGAATAACTTCAAAACCGAAGCGGGATTCCAGAAATTCCATGAACATCCGCTCTATTCCGCTCTTCCCCGTCAAGCCGGGCAATTCCGCGAAGCTTCGGAATTGCGCCGTCAAATCAGGTGGACCGTAATACGAAACGACGGCACGGACGCTGGTATCCAGGGACACATCGGGAGGATCCAGTTCCGGATGATTCGGCGTGTATGCCGCCAGCAGCGCCAGGTGGCCTCCTGCAGACCCACCCATGAGAACGATTCGATCGGCCTTGATGTGCAGGTCGGCCGAATGTTCCTTCATCCAACAAATCGAACGCTTCACATCCGCAAGCATCCCAAAAACATCCGCCGCAGGCGCAAGTGTGTATGCAACGTCCACGATCACGTGTCCCTGCGCCGTCAAATAGCGGAAGAAAGGACGCGTGCAAAAATCTTTATCGGCGTAATGCCATCCGCTGCCATGGAGATACACGATTCCGAGACCAGAATGATCTGTTTCTTTTAAAGGAGACCAGACGTCTGCAAGGATCTTCCCGCCGGTTTCGACGTGGGTTCCAATCTGAATGTCTCTTTTCCAAGTGTACTCTTTCGGCGAAGCCAGAGCATAGCTCAAGATGGATGTTACTCTTCGCATGGGTCGAGGAGTATCGGGCAACAGCCGAATTTTATCGATTCGCTCTTTCAAGCGCCGAACACGCTCGAGTATGCGATATACGTGCCTCGCCGATATGAGTAAAGCCGCGCATCCGAAGATCAGCGAGAAGTCATCCCGGCCAATCAACCAGCCGGCAACTGCAGCGCACCCCCCGAACAGGCCACTGAACAATATGAAGGAACCCGAGAAAAGTTTCGGGACGAACAGGACGAGACGACTCCATCCTGCCCTCGGATGAATGATGGTAATCGAAGAAATAAAAAAGCAGAGGAATGCGGCAGCTTGTATTATCAACATCATCGATATCCTGATATTGAAAAGATATGCAGCTTTGAATTGCTTGTACGGCGAGTGGAATCTTTATCCAGACCAGCCGCACACATATTCACCGATCACTTTCATTCTCACCGATCTCCCTTCCTAATCGATACGCTGCTTCCAAGCAAGATGCCGCCGACGATACATGCCCCTCTTTGGCGCAGTGCTCCAACACATCCAAACGCACGTTTATCCAGTCCTTGAAATCTTCAAACATCTTGATCGTGCATTCAGCACAGGCGCGGTAATTGTAGCAAACCACCAAAACGATGTGTTTACCTGCCAGGGCGGGAAGCTGGTCATCCAGCGATAAAAGGGCAGTCAGTCGATCGATGCACAACTTCGTTTGCGCGTTCATGTGCCACCAATATATAGGCACAGCAAAGACGATTAACGTCGACGACTCGATCTCAGGGTAAATCCGTTGCATATCATCGTCGTAAATGCAGCGCGATGTCCCTGAACACAGAAAGCAGCCCTGGCAGGGTTGGATATCCATGTCGTTCAGCCAGAATTCAGAAATTTCAACTTCTTTCCCACCGCTGACAAGCCCATCCAGGAAGCTTTTTGTCAGCGTAGCTGTATTGCCGTCTTTTTTCGGGCTTCCCTGAATGACGAGCGTTTTCATAGATGCCTCCCGGCCAAAAATCTTGTGGTGGGTATCATCAGGCAATAGGCCCAATTCTTAAGCGCGTAACGCTCTCGGGACTCACGAGTTTCATTTCATTCGGGTCGAATACCACTCGTCCAGTTCAACCAGCCTGGACCCTGCGTCCTTTTCAGATCGAAGCAAATAATTGCCTATCGATACCGGCCTCGGCCGATAAATTTTACGATTTCATCCACAAAGGCTGTGTCATAGAGACACTCATCGGACAATCGCAAGTAGAATCTGGATTTGGCATCCAGCAGCAGATCGATGTCATCGGCTGTGGCGACAGGTAAAACGTGCCTCACCTCCACCCAATCCCAATTCCCCAAAGCGATGTGACCAGTTTCTCTCCATTCGGCAACCATTTCTAGGAATTCATCACGGGAAATCGACTCTTCTCCACCCTTCAAAGTTATCGACGACGTAAGGAAGGCATGTGTCACTTCCGCTTGATCAGAATCCGGAAGCGCTTCATACTCTTCCCACGTCAGGCCGGCGCTATCGAGTACGTTCTGGACAAGCGCCTCACAATAATCGGCCCAATCCTCATCATTCGACGAAGCGGCACTCTCTCTCAAAGCTAGCAGTCCTTCCGGCGTCGTCAGATACTCACCCAGACCCAGAGCAACCCATTGGCGAAGGTCCGCTTCGTCGCTTTCCAGCAACGGAATGAGATGAGCTGCTGCTCGAGAATCGCCGAATTGAGCCAACGAAAAGACGTATCGGAGTAATTCCCCGGTATCGGTGGAGTCAAGCCCAGCGATAAGAAGGTCGTAATCATCCGGATGGCCAAATCCGCCCAATGCCACAATTGCGCTGTTACGCACACCCGTGGCCTCGTTGTCCACCGCTTTGCGAATATCTGGCAAGGCGGGGAGGTACTGTGCGCGGGTTAACAGCCCGATAGCGGAAGACAGCACGATCGGGTCTTCAGACGTCTGCAGCAATTCATGCAGCACCGGCAATCCCTTCGAACCGTAAGTTCCCCAGAGGAACTCATGAGTTCGGGGATACTCGAATGATAGATAGTGTCTTTCCGAGAAGAATTTACCCTGGTTGTCCAACGTAAGCACTTTTAGCATCGGCAAAGCCCGTGGATCCTGTGTGGAAGCGGCCTGAAAGCCGGGGATAAAGAGCAATTCATAGACCCATTCATCGGCCGGTATGGAAGCCCAGACCCCGGCGATTGTATCGGCTTCCTCCAATTCACCGATGTCCCAGAGGATATAGGCAGCCAATAACTTGAATTCCACATCCTCCTCGCCGGCCTGTTCCATGACAGCCAACTCTTCCTTCAACGCCCGGGCGCCTTCCGGCCCGGCGTTGGTGAGTTCATCCACAGCCGATGCCAAGGCCTCGGAATCGTTCTGGTTTGGCTCATCAAAGCTCATGTCCCGCAGCACAGAAACAGCCGCTGTGAGATCGGGCGCAGGCGTGGCTGAAGGTGATGGTGGTGAAACCATCCGGGTCGGCGTGCTGCATCCGGTTCCAAACGAGATACCCATGAGCAGACACACGATGAGCATCACAGATCTGCGAGTCATTTCAAGATCCTTTCCGATTCAATTCAGTCAGCACGCAGTGTTAGTGTAAATTATTTTCAGTAAAAGTTAGTAGGTCAAGTGTTATCCTTTCAGAAGTTTGCAAACCCAAGAAAGGAATCACCATGACCTACCAAGATGATTTTACCTTACCAAACGACTTCCTGGAACAACTCACCGAACAAGGCCTGGAAGGACTGCCGGATCTGATCCGCATTCTCGTGAACGAAGCCATGCGAATCGAAAGGCAAGCGTATCTG
>DAOUEE010000015.1:0-11815 GCA_034430695.1 Anaerolineales bacterium
AACTCGAAGTCGTTAGTCGATTTTTATAGCGCACGCCTGGCTGGTGGTTGGATTCGGGCGAAATGAAGAGACTTATCCTTCACATGAGAGCCAATCCGGTAGATTGCAGCAAAGCACGGATGGCGGTTTGACCTGGACCACGATCAAGACCGTGGCATGGCACTCCGTCCAATTCGACTTCATCAACGAGCAGGTCGGATGGGCCATCGTGACCAACGACGATGCCGTGTCTCTCGTATACACCACGAACGGCGGGAGATCTTGGGTAGAACTGGATCCCGTCATTGTCCCATGAAATCCGGCTGATGTTGACGATACGCAGCCGTCAGCCAGGAAACGCGTATGGATGCTCACGGTGTCCAAAAAGGAGGTTGAAGATGCGGCGAAGACGCTCCTGTATCATGTTTATGTTTCTCTGGATCGCATTGCTGAGTGCATGTGATTCCGGGACATCCACTCCTGAATCTCCCGGTCCTCCGGGGGCATCTACGCCGACCATTGACCTGCCTCAATCGACGGACACGCCGGATGTACAAGCACAGATCGAAGCGGCAACACTCCTCAGTATCAATTTCGAGAACGGGTATCCAACCGAGTTTTATGATTGGTCGGAATCGTGGCAGGTGCAAGAAGAGACCGACGACAATGCGGTTTTCTGCAGTCAGATTTCCGACGATTGGTCCAGTTTCTTGTTTGGTCTCGACGAATGGGAGAACTACGCCGTTTCGCTGCGGGTGAAGTTCCTTTCGGACAATCCCGATCAGGGGGCGGAAGCGTACATTCGCATCAACTCCTCGATCGATGGTTATCGAGCCAGCATCTACAACAACGAATGGGCCGCCATCGGCTATTATCCCCCCGCCTCGCAATTGGGCGGCGCTTCAGTACGAATCGAGCAGGATGAATGGGTTCAGTTTCAAGTCCGCTTTGTGGGGGAGGAGCTGGAATATTTCCTGAATGAAGAATTGTTGGTTGAAGTAAACGATGATCGCCGCGCTTCCGGCCGGGCCGGTTTTGGTGCCGCGCCCAACACCGAAGTCTGCGTGGATGACATCCTCGTCTGGGGATTGGACGAGAATGGAATTCCGCTGGAGGACCCGGGCGATCTTGTCGTCGAGCCCTACGACGGCACAGTATACTCGATCCACGAAAAGGTCGATATCAGACGGACGATTCCGGTCTTCTATCCCTGGTCGAATGACTGCGGACATCTTTCAGATTTCGATTTTGATTGCGACACGGAAGATACGCCGTATGGTCTGGTCTGGATCGGCACCGGTCTCGCCCAGGACCTAGAATCCACGCAGCCGGCCGTCTCTGCTGCGCAAAAAGTACTCATGCAATCGGATAGCGATACGTTGTACCTGATTTCCGAGCAATGGCATTACTGGTACCCCGGCTGGCGTACTTTGTCCCCCGATTCGCCGTTTTACCTCGACGAGGTGTATCAACCCCATATCGGCTCAGAATATGCTCAGACGCTGGTGATCAACTTTACGCATCCCGAGTGGCCTGCGCTGATGGCTGAGAAAGCGATGAATTTCAAGATTGCCGGCTTCGACGGCATGATGCTGGACTGGTGGCACAACGCTGCAGGTAATGGACGCAGCGAGGAAGTCGTCGAGGCTGCGCGCGTGGCGATTTCGAAGGCCATTCGCATGCGAGTGGGGAACGATTTTATCCTCATGGGCAATGTCAATTGGGGCATGGATGATCCCACTTCGCTGTATCTCTCCGGTGTGTTTCTCGAATTATGGAAACCGGAACCGGACGAAGGATACGCCCTCACGTACGGCGAGGAAACTCGGTATGGATGGAACCCGTCCATCGAACGGATGGAAGATCTATTGATCTATTGGGATACTCACCTGCTGTGGCCGAAGATCATCGCCTTCGAGCCGTGGAAGATCACCACAGACGATTACATCGCCGACCGCTACACCGAAGAGAACGAGCGCTATGCAAAATTATTCGCCGCCATGGCGGTCGTGATTCCGGAAAATGGCTACATCCTCTACGCCGACAACAACGACGATTGGGATGGCGGTGACCACCAGCATGCGTACTATAATTTCTACCTCACCGATTTTGGGAAGCCAATTTCCGATATGGTGACCGTCGCCGACGGCGTGGCCTACAAGCGGTTCGAGAGAGGATTGATTGCCTACAACAGGACGACAACCGAAGTCGTGGTGCGTCTTCCTTACGGAAAGCAATTCACGATTGGTCCACTACAGGGCTTATTCCTCGAAGGCTATTTCGAGTGAAAGCGAATCGAATAACACAAATGTACGATTCAGGATTCTCAATCAAGTCTGTATTTATGCTATAGGAGCGGGCTGATCGGGTGTAAGATCAAGGTTGAGGGCAGCAATTCTGCGGAAGACGGACAGGACTTCCTGCTGTGAATTCGAGTGATATACGTGCCGCATAGTTCTCAGGTAAGCCAAAACTGATGGGTTGTTCGTCCAGTTCTATAATGAGATGACGGATCCATTGGATTCGCAAGGCTGCACTCGCGAGTAGAAAGGAAACGGGATGAAACTTCCGGCAAGATTGGTCCTTATGATAACGATCGTGGTGGCAGTCACCGATCTCGTTGAGTACTACCATTTGAAACAACACCCGGAACATTTAACCCTGTCATTCACGATTCAGGTGATTTTCGTGACGATCGTGCCCATCTGGGTCATTCTCTGGGTTTGGCACAAGCGAAAGATGTTGTAGCCAAATCGATTCTTACAAAGAAGCCGACTAACTTTTCGCCGGAATCCTGGAAAACATCAGGAACTTCGAGAGTCCAAGGCCGCTGGGCTGCTGCAGCCGAAGCTCACGAGTCACGCGGTGATCGGAGGATTACAAAGGGTGACCCCAAAAACCAAAGCGAACATTGAAATCGCCGCAGCAATTCTGCTGATATTCACTGCGATGCTGGACCCTCGAATCTCGGCCGGTCTCGCAGTAATCGCATTAATCGCCCTGGCAATCTATGAATATCGCAGTGGGTAATGCTTTATTCGGTTTTCATGGGAAATTACCAATCCGTCCACGCAGTTGAACCCCAGGTATTTGCAGGAGATGAAGTTTGGCATTTCGCAGCAAGAAACTGGGAAAGCTGAGTGACGGGGAGACTTCGACGCCGTTCTACGTAATATGATGTTGTCAAGAAAAGTTCTGGAATGAGAAAACGGCAATGTAAGCTCATTTTCCGGCTGCTTGCCTTCGGATTGATCTTTTCGGCTTGTGCAAAAAACCAGCAGATAGCCCCTTCGCCACAAGCGGAAATCGAATATCAATCCGACGGATCGGCTTCGCTGTTCGTGCCTTCGCTGAACGGCAACCTCCTATCGGTGAGGCTGATGAAACCCCCGGGAGACGGACCTTTTCCCGTTCTGATCGGCATACCCGGCACGGGCGGAATTTACGCATTTGATCGCGGGTTTGCTGGAGATCTCAATGATCTCGGGATCATGGCCGTCGACTTTGCCGTGCAAGGCAGAGGCGAAAGCGATGGGCAGGACGACCACTACGGGAAAGTGCATCAAGATGACTTGAAAGCGGTGGTGGATTTCGTCAGCCGGCTCTCTTTTATTCAACATGAGAACATCGGGATCCTGTCCTATTCGTATGGCGTCGTTCTGGCCACGGGCGCACTGTATCGCTATCCAGAGATGCCGATTGCTTTTCTGATCGACTGGGAAGGGCCCTCCTGCCCGGCGAAGGACATTCTGCGGGCCGTAGAAGACAACGAAATGTGGGTCGTTCATACCCTTGCGCTCTTGGGCGGAAACGGCGATATGGGTGTGGAAGAAGTATCGAAATTGACCATAAGCGGAGGCTTGATTTCGGACGAAGTCTATTGGTCCGAACGGGATGCCTCACGTTTTGCCGAGGGATTACCTTGTCCCTATCTTCGCATCCAATTCGATGTCGATCACGTCCAGGGTACGAGCAAGAAGCACATGCTGGCGATAATCAACGCGGCTGCCGAAAAAAGCGGGCAATGGACACGCGTCAACGACAATCCGCCCAACATTATCTATTCCGAAGACGAACTGGAGCGCTATCACTTTCATACGTATCCCGAGGGTGTTTTCCCCGGCTCCAATTCGGCGATGGCGTACGCCAACGAGGTTATACGCACCTACATCGAGGAAATGTTTTTCGAAAAGCCGTATGCCGAATAACCGGTTCGATTGATCCCGCGCGCAGGCCTTTCATGGAGGTGTTCGATCGTGCAGATCGCCGGAGTCGATGGCTGCAAGGGGGGCTGGATTTGCATCTCGAAAGATCTGCTCTCGGCTGAAATCTCCTCAGATGTATTCCCGTCCATGGGGAGTCTGCTGAAGCGCATGCCCAGAGCCGTAGTTCTTGCCGTCGATATACCCATTGGGTTACCGGATTCGGGTCCTCGCAAGTGTGACGCACTGGCCAGGAAGCTGCTCGGAAGTCCACGCGCCAGCAGCGTCTTTCCTGCGCCGATACGTCCCGCGATCGAGGCGCGCAGCCGCGAGGAAGCGGACGAGATAACGCGAAGCGTGGATGGGCGGGGAGTTGGTGCACAGGCCTGGGGGCTCTATGCGCGAATTCGTGAGGTGGACGGGATCGTGTCGGCCGATCCGTTGGCCCGCCGTCGTATCTATGAAGTCCATCCGGAGCTTTCATTCATGTATTGGCATGAGGGCATTGCGATCGCGGAGTCGAAAAAAACCGAAGCCGGAATGGCGGTCCGTGTAAGGCTCATCGACGATCATTTCGGTAAAGATCTACGTCAGCAAGTGCGACAGCAGCATCCTCGGAGTCGGGTCCACGACGACGACGTGAACGATGCCTTCGCTGCACTTTGGACAGCGGAAAGAATCCTTTCAGATTCAGTGAAGATTTTTCCGGATCCTCCGCAATGGGACGCGCTGGGCATCGAGATGGCAATGTGGTCTTAGCGTCGAAAAGCCGCCGTCCTTTCGCTCGACCTGATAGAATCCCATCTATAGATAAAAATTCACAAGGAGGGCAAGATGAAAGGCTTTTTTGGATTTATGGCATCGACTGCTGGACGGATTACGAGGATTGTAGCCGGTCTGATCTTGATTTATCTGGGGTTATGGCCGGTCGGCGGAACCTGGGGCTACGTGCTGGCCATCGTTGGTCTGGTGCCGCTGGCGGCGGGTCTGTTCGATTTCTGCGTATTCGCGCCGCTGTTCGGCCTCCCTTTCGTCGGGACAAAACTGCGGGAGTGGGCGAAAGGAGAATAGGGATCTAGATCTCAAGAACCTTTCTCAGGGTGCAAGTTGAAGCGTCGACGAAGTTGGATACCGCGGGGAGACACCGTTTGTCTCCCCGCGGCTACGATTCAGAGGCGAGATCGGCGGCGAACCTTAGCTCAAAGTTGGCAATCCCTATTTCTACGATGCATACCGACAGCAATCACGTAGGAGCAGCTTGAAGGACATTCCCAGAGTTTTCCCGGTCTTGATGTACCACCAATGCCCGGACGATTTCGAATCCCATCTCGACTACCTGAATCGATCGGGTTACCGCCTCGTCCATCTCGCCGACGTGGCGGATTATCTCGTCAACCCTGAGGAAAAGGAATTCCCGGAAAAACAAGCCGTGCTCACCTTCGACGACGGCTATCGAGATTTTTACGACCGGGCTGCCCGCTTGCTCGAGGTTAACGGTTTTAAGAGTAGAGCTTCCATTTGCATCTCGACGGATTACGTCTCGCAGGATGCGAAGAACCGAAAGATGTGGGGCGACGTGCCGGCCATGACCTGGGACGAGCTGCGCCGACTGAAGGGAGACGGCTACGAGATCGTTTCCCATTCGGTCACGCATGCGAATCTGGAGGAGATCAAGGACGACGCAGAAAGACTGCGCTACGAAATCGGCGGCAGCAAGCGGGCCTTGATAAACCATCCCGAGCTTGGGATCGAAAATGTGCCGTTTTTCTGCTTCCCCTACGGCGCAGGCTGGAAGACGAAGGAAGCGCGTGATCAAAGAATCAACGACGTTTTACGTCAAGCGGGCTACATCGGCGCGCTGCGTGCGGAATATCATACGGGTGAACTCTGGGATCAGTACTGCATTCCGCGCTGCGGGGTGTCGACGCTGGATGATTTGAAGGCGTTGATGGGGAAAGAATTCAGCTGTCAGCCCTGAGGACGTTTCTATATAATTCTTCTAACCGACACCTTTTTCTTCTCACACCAAGAGGGAATGCTGAGCCATGAATCCAACGCTGGAAGTCATTCACAGGCGTAAATCCATCCGTGCCTACGAAGACCGGCCCATCACTGAGGCGGAACGGAATGCAATAATCCAGGCCGCCATGCGCGCCCCGACCGCCGGGAACATGATGCTCTACTCCATCATCCACGTGAAAGACCAGGAGTCCAAGGAGACCCTGGCACGCACGTGCGACAATCAGCCCTTCATCGCCGAGGCGCCGCTGGTTCTGCTCTTTCTGGCGGATTACCAGCGCTGGTACGACTACTTCCTGCTGTCGGGCGTGGAAGATCTCGCTGCACAACCGTTGCAAAAGCCCGAAGCAGGCGATCTCTTCCTGGCTTGCTGCGATACGCTCATCGCCGCCCAGACGGCTGTGATTGCGGCAGAGTCGCTGGGAATCGGCTCCTGCTACATTGGGGACATCCTGGAGAACTACGAGACCCATCGGGAGCTGTTCAAGCTGCCTGAATACGCCGTGCCCATCTGTCTGCTGTGCTTCGGATATCCCACCCGGCAGGAACGAGAACGGCCGATGAGCAACCGCTTCGCCCGGGATTTCATCGTCTTCGAGGATGAATACCGGCGGCTCGAACCCCGCGAATACGAGGAGATGTACCGTCAGGCGCAGGAGAAATTTGCCGCAACCGGCGAGCATCCCCGAGGGATCGACAACTTCGGGCAGATGATGTACGCGCGCAAGTTCAGTGCAGCGTTCGCCAGGGAACTGCGCCGGTCCGTAAAGGCCATGCTGCGGGCTTGGGAATGAAAGGGGAATTCCGTGACTATCTCGAGAATGCTGCGGAGGCGGAACTGGAGCGGCCGTCGGCAGACTTCGAAGGCAGACGGACGGATTATTTTTTTGGGTTCGCCATTCACTGTTTGACCTGACCCGGTACGTCGGGGAGATCCTGGCGCTGAAAGCGATGTGGGATCGGAAAATATGAAATCACACCAGGGATCGCGAACCTTCCCGCGATAGGATCCGATAGAAAACAATAGCTTCACCTGCGACTCCAGAAAAGGAATGCAAACGAGGGA
This sequence comes from Anaerolineales bacterium, assembly GCA_034430695.1. Taxonomy (GTDB): domain Bacteria; phylum Chloroflexota; class Anaerolineae; order Anaerolineales; family E44-bin32; genus WVZH01. The sequence goes on from DAOUEE010000015.1 coordinate 7,267, forward strand.
TGTATGCGGAGTGGGGCGAACGTAGATTCACCGTGACTCCCTGACCCTCGCTGAAGAAGTGGATCGGAAAGGGAGTGACCTCTCCTCGACATAATTCTATTGGAGGACACATAGGATTGAGTCTTCGGATCCGGGCAGAAGCTGCCTGCCCAAGCCTCCCAAAGGACTTCCTGACAGATCAAAAAGAATTCACATTAAATCGTGCAGGTAGAGTAGAGAAAATTTTTCAATAGATACAGGGATTCTACATCGCGAATACAGATTTGTTATAGCGGCCCTTGCTAGACTATCGGCAACAAGGGCCGTTTTTCATAGGGAAAGCATTCGGGATTATTTTTTTGACAGCGAATGAGGAAGGCCGCCGGGTTTCGTTCATCATCCGAATGGAAAAATCGGATGTCGAGGGGCAATTCCGTGGAGGAGTGCAGATGTCGGACGGACGGGCCGTTACGCTTGCAGCCGGGGTATACCAGGTGCGAGCTTGGATGACGGCCGAGGGACGGATTACGCGAGGCAAGATTACTCGCGCTCATTCAAGCGAAACGGTGCACTTCCAGACCGGTGATCGGATTGCGGATTTCATCAATGCGGTCATCGAGAACAAAGATGCGCTTGAATAAAGATATCGGGTCGTAAGACGCACGCTGCTTCGTCATCGACTTCCGGTGCCAGACGGCCGATCACGATACGGGTGTTGTCCAGGGGGATGTAGACGGAATTACAGACACGGCAAAATAGGCGTTTGCATTATTTTTTTTGGAGGCAGGAGTTTTGCCCTCGACACTGATCGACGATTTCAGCAATCACGCACTCTGGAGTGCATTCGATCCAGGAAGCTTGCCTTCGACCGAAGTCTCGCTTTCCACTGACGCAGCGGTCTATGCCGATGTGGAGAGTACGACGAGCATGCGCGTCGAGATGTCAGCCACGGCAGACGGGCATTTCATCACCCGTTCTTTCGCTCCGATCAATTTTATGGATTATTCCGAACTGCGTCTCTGGATCAGAGCGACAGATCCGGCCGATGGGACTCCGGATCAACCTTTCCATCTGAAATTGGAATTGGGCAGCGCGGCCATGCCCATCGGTGCGCCTGGAAATGATTGGCATCGTTACCTGCCGGTTCCCGAGACAGGCCGGTGGCAGTTTGTCCGCATTTCGCTGGACGATCTGGCTCCTCTGGTCTCCAACGCAGTAGACACGATCCGTATGACTGCAGTCAACGTATCCACTTCATGGACGGCTTGGCTCGACGAGCTTATCGTGAGTGAGCCTCAGATGATCGCTGATGTCGATGCTGCAATAACGAAATTGCTCGATGGCGTACTCGTCATCGGCGTGCCGGTGCCGGCTGAAGTGCACGTGCCCGGCGCTCCGGAGCCGACTTCGCCATGGATACGGATCGTACTCTACGAGGCTGCATACTCGGATTTGAGGACCAACGGGCAGAAGCGGAGGACGGATTTCTCAGATTCAGGTTTCCACCTGCGGCCGGAATCGGTGGCGTACGATCTTTTTTATCGGATCGAGCCAGTTACGGATGACCGGCCTGAGCATAGACAGATGGTTGAATTTGTCCTCGATGTGCTTGGACATCGCCGCAGCTTGTATGTCAATGGAGTGCAGCTTCCCTTTGACCGTATTGAGGCGCACCATGAGGACGATATATTGGCCAATGTTCCTGCACTTCGCTACCGGGTTGCCACCAGAAAGGAAAGAGGAATGCCCGAAATTGTCGCCCCGGTTGGAGAGGTCACACTGGACATGGATATAGGTTCCTAGGAGTAGCTATGGCCGAATCCCCGAAATGGATCTTCCGAAATGCAACACGACGACCGGTGGAATTGCACTTGTCAACGGGTGTAGTGGTCCTGCCGCCCCGTGGCATTCTCGAAACTGCAGAGCCCGAGGCGATCTGCCTGACTCTGGAAAAGCGCGGTGTCCTCACACGACACGAAGCCGTGGAAGAAAAGCCGAAGGCGGCACCAAAACCGAAGCGCGCCACGAAAAAGACGTCAACGAGCAAAGCCAAACGGGAAACCACGAAGAAGACCCCAAAAGCGAGTCCGCCGAAGAAAACGACAAAATCGGCTTCCCGATCGAAGAAGAAATCCGAAAGCGGGAAGAAGAAATCATCAAATGCGGATGACGGAGATGCCAAATGACATATAACATAGGCTTGAATGTAGTGGAAGTTGATGGAGTCGGCGCGCCGGCTATCGCAGGGGCAGCCACATCTGTTACGGCGTTCAATATTCTTACTCGAAGGGGAATCCCCCATTCGCCCGCGAGGATAACGAGTTTCGCTGACTTCGTCGAGCGTTTTGGAACCTATTTCGATCAGGGTTTCGGCGCGTATCTGGTGAAGGGATTCTTCGACAACGGCGGCGCCACTGCCTACGTCAATCGAGTCGCTTCGGCTACGGCCACCGTAGCCTCTCGCACCTTGGTAGATGACGGTCCCGTGAACACCCTTCGTTTGGAGGGCGGCTACCGTGGAAGCGAGGATCCGGGTTCGTGGGGACTTGAACTCTACGTACGCACGACCCGGACTTCGATCGTGTCGAACCGCCGTCTCGCCGAAACGGCGCCGGCAACGGTTTCGACCCCGGCGCCTCTCCCGGCCACGACCGATATGTCGGCTGCGGGTTTTCCGAATCTCGTGGTCACCATTGATGGAGCCGCGGTCCCCACGACGATTTCGTTCCAGGCGGCCGATTTCGCCGATCCCAGCAATGCGACTCCTGCCGAGATTGTGGACGCCATCAACGCCAGGACGAACGATCTGGATGCATCCCTCGAGGCTGGCGGTGAGCTTACCTTGACTTCGACGGGAAACATCGCCCTACTGTCGGGGGGATTCACCTCCCTGGATGTCCTGGCCAACGCCACGCTGGGTTTCCCGGCGCCAGTTGGTGGCGCCGCAACGACTGCGGCATTGACGGCCGCAGGGACGATCCTCCATCGTATCGATGATATGAAGGTTGGAGATGTCATTGAACTCGATGATGGAACAACTTCCGAGATCGTCAAGCTCCAGTCGGTCAATCCCCTGACCAACGCGGTGACCTGGAACCCTGCGCTGGCTGCCCCCGGCGTATACGACACTACGCTGCTGCGCATTCAGACTCTAGAGTTCAATCTCGAGATCCTTTACGGCGGGTCAGATCCAGAAGAAAACATCGTGGAAACCTGGCTGGGGCTGTCGATGGAACCTGATGTTTCCAACTACGCCGTGGCGGTCCTCAACGATCCCCTCAGCGGTTCCAATTTTATCCGGGCCGTGGACGAAGGGAGCGCAACCGGGATCGGACTGAACCGGCCGGTAGACCTGCCCGACCCCGTTCCATTTGACACCGGTGGTGTCGACGGCGTGCCGACCGCAGCTGAATTCTCGGGGGACGAAGCCTCCCACACGGGTTTCTATGCCTTCGACCCGTATGGGGTGCAGCTCGTGACATGCGAGCGTACGGATCCCGCGATTGCGGTGGCGGGCATTGCCTACGCTGAGGGACGTGGAGATTGCATGTACGTGGGCGCTATTCCGGAAGGATCGATCGATGCGGGAACGGCCCTCGCGTACGGGCAGAGTCTGCAGGGGTCGAAAGTCTATGGCGCCCTGTACGGCCCTTGGATTCTGGTCACGGATCCGATCGGGGTGGGGGAAAATCCCACGAAAGTGATCCCACCGATTGGCCACGTACTCGGCATGTTTGGCCGTATCGAGACCGGTCGAGGCGTTTGGAAAGCCCCAGCTGGCGACGAATCTCGTCTGCGCAACGTCCTCGATGTGACCTATCGACTCAGCGACGCCGAGCATACGAACCTGGTCAAGAACGCAGGTATCAACGGAATCCGGGCAATTCCCAGATCTGGGGTTATCGTGGATGCATCCCGCACTTTGAGCACGGACAGCCGCTGGTTGTACGTCAATGTGCGACTTCTGTTCAACTACATCAAGACGAGTCTCAAGGACGGACTGCGCTGGGTGCGTCAGGAACCGAACAAGGACACGCTGTGGAACCTGGTCAAGTACGGAAGCGTGGTTCCCTTCCTGACAGGTCTCTGGCGACAGGGCGCCTTCGGTACCGGAAGCCCCTCTGAAGTCTTCACGGTAATTTGTGATGCCAGCAATAATCCGCCTGCCCAGGTGCAACTCGGTTTTCTCAACGTCGAAGTCTACATCTACCCGAGCAATCCGGCGGAGACGATCGTGATCAAAGTCGGACAACAACCCAGTGGTGGGACCGTTTCTGAAGCCTGATATTAAAAAAGGAGTATGACCGATGCCACAAGTTGGAGATATCTGGGAGGGCTATAAGTCCACGGAGTATTTGTTGATGGTCGGTTCTGTTGAGAGTCCGTCCGTAACACGGATCACCGGTCTCAGCGAGGGCGAGTACGACACCATCGAACAGCCTGATGGAGGCTCCTCCCACGTGCACAAGATTTCATCTACAAAAGTCAAGTTTGATTCACTCACCATCGAGCGTCGTGTCGACGGCAGTCCGGACGATCAATTGTTCCTCGATTGGTGGCGCGAGACGTT
>DAOUEE010000016.1:0-14882 GCA_034430695.1 Anaerolineales bacterium
CGTCAGGTTATGTGTATCGCGAATTAATCCGATCGAAGGCAGAACGAAAGATCGAACGACCACGAAGATCTGGATTATAAATCCCAGGCATAGAATAGCGACTTCGATATTGATCCGAAGTGGCTTTTTGCCCACATTTATATTCATGGCGATGATCGATCGGGGGATATATACAATAGGTTCAGGCTGATTCGTTCACCCATAGGGATTCACCGTGCGATGAAAAGCGACAAGAAAATGGCGGCATTGGATGTCAATCGAGCTCAGCCGCTTTCTAGAAGACGATGGACCAATCTTCATAGCTGCGGATCTCGGCCTAGATGAGTAGAACCAAAGCATTTTACACCTCGTTGAGGATCGAGACCCAATCATATCCCAAATTTGTCACGAACGGTATCAATCGGGCATCGACACCGGCTTTCGTTGAATTCCGAAGTTTGCGGTGATTTTCGATGAAGAATACTCGTTTATACATTCACAAAACTGAATCCGTTCGTCCTCTATCCATTGAAACGGGCACGCTTAACCCCTTCGTATGCTCAACACTTAGCTGAAGAAGGGCCTGGCGTGTTTCCACCTCAACTCGAAGCGAGCGAGCTCGATCGTATAAAGGCCTACCAATTTCCTAATCTCCGAGCTTCTATCCCCATGCTACAATTTTCAAGGCTTTCAAATGGGTTGTTCAAAATCGAATTGAGAAGCAAAATATCGTCGCTCGCCACTCTTGAGTGATCGGTCTTTGAGGGCAGGGATATGCGGTTTTGTTTCCAGGCGCTGTGCGAGGAGGAAACGCGATGTCTGCAGCGAAGGAATTGAAATTCAAATTCCGCTTCGTAATCAACAAAAAAGCGGTGGGATTGTTCGCCAAAAAAGCCGTCGCAACAGATACAGCCCTCATCCTCGACCAAGAACCTATCGACTACGCCGATATCCGTGACAGCACCTGCCGGGATCAACGCCTGGTCTTCGCGCTTTCTCCGGGTTCATCCGTGGGAGAGAAGACCCGTAAATCACTCCACGAAGAGAATCTGCTCGTATTGGAAGTGTCACAAGTCAAGGGTACGGAGTTGGAGAAGCACATCGATCGCGCCGCTTCCGCGATCCAAACCGAACAGCACCGGCAAGAACTGATCGAGGCGGGCAATGCGGATCGCTTCCACAGCCTTGTTTGCTCGAACTGCCAGGCGACGATCGACCTCTCGGACTTCAACCGCACGAGCTACGTGTATTGCCGCTACTGCGAATCGATCATCAAGTACAGCGGGGAAATCGTCACGCCGGGCGATTCGTACCGCATCTGCGACGAGTGCGGCATGTTCGATCGGGTGCGTGGATACACCCTCTTCCATTTTTACTTTCTGCTCGTCGTCTACGGCTATTCCGTTCGCCGCGTTCACGTCTGTGATACCTGCGCCGTGCGTATGGCGAAAGGCGCACTGCTGCGGAATCTGCTCTTTATCATCGGCGTTCCCTCGACGATCTATATGTGGCTAAAGGCCGTCACCGGCCGGGACAAGTCACTGCAGACATTGGCCAAAGCCAATGCACTCGCCCGCAAGGGGAGGTTCAAAGAAGCGGATGAAATTTACGTCCAGTTTTCAGGACCCTATCCCGAACACCCTGCCATCTTGCGCAACCGCAGCCTGGGGCATCTATATGGCAACAACATCAACGCAGCGATGACTCTCCTCAGCCGCTCGCTCAAGTCCTGCAACAATTACCTTCCTTCGCTGCTGCTGGCTCGCCAGCTAAAACAAGTCACCTCGAAAGTCAGAGAACCCAAATCCAAGTAAGCCCTGTCTTATAAACGAAATCTGTTCCCTGTATTCTTCACTTGATTTGGTCATTCCAAGGCAGCGGTGCACGATTCTGATCATTTGAAGAACCTCCCCATATACTTGTGACATATTTCACTATTCACATCCAACTCCAGGGTCTACCATATTGGACAGGATTAGGCCAAATTTCCCACATGCCTGTCGCGCCATCTGGGCTGTTGCTAGTGAAGGTATTGAAGGTGCCAGGAGATCCTCGTCACTTCCCCGGAAACGGAAGAAAGAAGGCTGAAAACGTCCTCGTGATCGGAGGCGGCGTCGGTGGTATGCGTGCCGCCATCGATCTGGCTGAAGCCGGAATCCACACGTATTTACTCGAAAACTCCCCCTCGCTGGGTGGGCGCGTCGCCCAACTCGGTTTCATGTTCCCAACACACGACTGTGTACTATGCCGAGGCACCTCTGACCATGGATTCGGATGTACACGGCCTTCGATCACGCCAGCCTTATTGGACCAAAACAAACATCCCAACATAACCATTCTCACTTCAACCGACCTGGTCAGCTGCGAAGGACAGGCTGGCGATTTTACAGTAATACTTCGTGAGCGAGCGAAAATCGTCGATCCGAACCTTTGCATCAATTGCGGTCGATGTGCTGATGTATGCACTCAGATCCGTCCCAGTGGATTCCAACTTGGATTGAGCACCCGTAAAACCATTGACAAATCGGCGCCGCGCTCGCTGCCGAATGCGTACTACATACTGGAGAAAAGCGACCACTGCGACGACTGTCAAAAATGCATGACCGTCTGTCCTACTCAGGCTATTGATCTCGATGCTCAACCGAGAAACCACGAGATTCGTGTCGGTGCGGTAATCCTGGCGATGGGATTCCAGCCCTTCGATCCGTCCTCGATGCCGGAATTAGGTTACGGCCGGATTCCGAATGTGATCACATCGATGCAATACGAGCGCCTGGCCTCCCGGTCAGGTCCGACGGAGGGCATCGTCAAACGCATATCGGATGGGAAAATCCCAAAGCGTATCGCCTGGCTGCAATGCATCGGCTCACGCGATCAAGTAAATCCGTACTGCTCATCCATCTGTTGTATGTATGCCACGAAAGAAGCCATGCTGGCCAAACAACGCGATTCCAGCATCAACTGTCATATTTTCACAATGGACGAGCGTGCCTTCAATAAGGAATACAATCACTACTACCGTCAAGCTCGAGATGATTTCGGTATCCGCTATACACGCTGCCGCATATCTTCTATCGACGAAGACCCATTGACAGGGGAAGTCATCCTGCGCTATCCCTCCGGACGCATGCACGGTGAATCTGCGCCCGGCCAGGGCAAAGTGCGAGAGTCGCGCTTCGATCTGGTCGTCCTTGCCGTCGGTATCCGGCCGCCAAAAGGATCCACCGATATCGTCAATACGCTGGGAATCGCCACCAACGAGTATGGCTTCTGCGAAACAGATAAATTCTTCCCCTTGGACACTTCCCGTCCGGGCGTCTTCGTCTGCGGCGCTTTTGCTTCCCCAAAGGAAATTGCAGAAACCATTCTGGATGCATCCGGCGCGGCGGCCGAAGCGATGCGCATCATGCACGACCAGCTCGGGGAAAATACCTTCAGTCGAGCACAACCCTTTCTGACCTCTCATGATCCCGTCCAGGAGATGGAAGCAGATCACGATGATCTGAAGGTTGGAGTCCTGCTTTGCGGATGCGCCGGTGAAATATCGCAAGTCATCGACTTGCAAGAAGTTGCCAATTTCGCCGGCACGTTGCCGGCGGTGCGGCAAGTCGAGATCCATCCCCTCGCTTGTCATGAAGACGGGCAAACCCAGCTACAACGTTTGGTGTCCGAAGGTGGCGCCAACCGCATCGTAATTGCAGCCTGCAGCCACCGAATGCATGAGCCGCTTTTCCAGCGGCTGGCGTCAGAAGCTGGTCTCAATCCCTACTGGATCGAGATGGTCAACCTGCGCGAACACTGCTCCTGGGTACATGGCAGCGATCCGATAGGCGCCACGCGCAAAGCATGCGAAATGCTTCGCATCGGCGTCGAGCGCGTTCTCCAAGCAGACACCGTTCACAAATTTCAACGTCAACCCAAGCGGGCAGCTCTGGTGATTGGTGGAGGTGTGGCTGGGATGACATCCGCGCTGGGCATTGCTGACGCGGGCTTCGAAGTACACCTGGTGGAGAAAAGTGGTGAATTGGGAGGAAATCTGCACCACATCTACTTCGTCGCCGAGAACGCCAATCCCCAACGCCTTCTGCGCGACCAGGTTAACCGCATCCTGAGTCACAAGCGCATCACCCTCCACCTGCACAGCCAAGTGGTTCATCATACTGGAAGCGTGGGCGATTTCCGCGCACGCATCCGCACAGAAAACGGAGACGGCACTTTTCAAGAGACAGAAATCCGGCACGCGGCCGTTATCGTAGCAACCGGGGGCCAGGAAGCCACTGCGGACCGCTACCTGCTTGGAAAAGATGCGAGCATAATTCGCATGTCCGAATTGGAGGAAATCCTCGCTCACCAGCCCGAGCGCGTAACGCGTTTGAAGTCCGTGATTCTCATCCAGTGTGTGCAGCCCGAGGGCGAGGAAGAATACTGCTCGCGCATATGCTGCACCAATACGATTAAAAACGCCTCGCGTTTGAAGATGCTCAACCCGGACTGCCAGGTAATCATCCTCTACAAGAACATCATCACCTACGGATTTCGAGAAAAATATTATCTGGATGTGCGCAGAAGAGGTGTGATCTTCGTACGCTACACGGATGCCGCTCCGCCTCGAGTTCGCCTCGAAAAGAGCGATTCAGGCGCGAAAGTCGTCGTCGAGGTGGACGAACATATCTTTGGGGAAACACTTGTGTTCGAGCCCGACATGATTGCACTGAGCATGTCGATCCAGCCATCGTCAGGAACGGGTGAGTTAGCGAAAGTACTGGGCGTTCCCAGATCGAACGAAGGTTTCTTCCTCGAGAGTCACCTGAAGATGCGGCCGATGGAGTTTTACGACGATGGCATCTTCCTGGCCGGCATGGCACATTATCCTAAATTCATCGAGGAAACGATCACTCACGCTATGGCTTGTGTCGGAAGAGTGCTGACAATTCTGAGCCGCCCCAGCATCCAATTAGGCGGCGTAGTGGCACAGATCGACCCACAGCGCTGCACCGGCTGCCTCACCTGTGTTCGCACCTGCCCGTTTGGCATCCCTGAAATGCGATACGACCAATGCGGAGTAGGACGACTCGGCGGAGCGGCCTGGATCGATCCGGCTCGCTGCCAGGGCTGTGGCACCTGCACAGCCGAATGCCCGGCTCGCGCCATCCAACTCACACAATATCGCGACGAGCAAATCAATACCGGACTCGGACAGTGGGCGCCCAGCCTGCCCGCGGAGAATGAAACAATATCCAAATCCTTGAGACTCGAGGGGCAGGGTAAAATTTGAGCATCGCGGATTCCAATCCAACGCTCACCCTGCCCTTCCGCCTTCAAGGTATAAACGATCGAGATTGAGAAATGCAGAGCACAGATACCCAAACCAGACAGCAATACTGCATTGAATTGGAGGAAACCCTCTGCGACGGATGTCGTAAATGCCTGCCGGCATGCAGCTATACGGCGTTGATCTGGGTGCGCGCCTCAGACGAATTGCTGGTTGACATCTGGGCCTGCACCGGGTGCGGAAGCTGCGTGACGGTCTGCCCGCAAAAAGCACTTTCACTCCAACCCAGGAACGTTGGATGACAAGCACTGACGATTTCTCGCCCGAAATCACTGTATTCTCCTGCATCTACTGCGCCTACATGGCAGCCGATACTGCCGGCGCGCTGCGGCTCGAATATCCCGCCAACATCAAGATCGTCCGCCTGCCCTGCACAGGGAAGACCGACATACAATATCTCCTCAACGCTTTTGAAGAAGGTGCCGACGGTGTCTACATCGTTGCCTGCAGCATGGGGAACTGTCATCATGAACGGGGAAACGAACGTGGATATGCCAGAGTACAGCGTGCAAAAAAACTGCTGGAAAACATCGGTATCGAGTCGGAACGATTGGAGATGTACTTCGTTTCAGGCGGGATGGGAGCTACCTTCGCCGAGATTGCCAGGAATATGACCGATCGTATCCGCGAACTCGGCCCCAATCCTCTAAAGAGGCAGCCTTCCCCTTCCCAGCAAGTTCGAGCCTGACGATCCCCCTGGGATCATTCCCCTTGGTCCTGGATCATGCGGGATTCACGATTCGCCCCATACGAGATTCAAACGGGGTTTCCGCAATAGCATCGCTCGATGGTCGTAATGCCCGCATCAAGTGACGATTTCAAGCGTTCGCAGACGTTCCGCAGCAATTTCCGCTGTCAAATCCCGCTGTGCTTCGGCCAACATTTCGAAACCCACCAAGAATTTCCTTATCGTGGCCGAGCGTAAAAGTGGGGGGTAATAATGAGCGTGCAATTGCCAATGATCGTTGGGTTCTTCATCGAACGGTGCACCATGCCAGCCCATCGAATACGGAAAGGAGACATTGAAAAGCGAATCGTAGCGCAGCAACAACGCTTTCATGACCTGCGCAAGCAGATTCCGTTCATCAGGATTCAGATCCGGCAGCCTTAAAACATGACGCTTGGGCACAATCATCGTTTCGAAGGGCCAAATCGCCCAATACGGAACCAGTGCCACCCAGGCCTCGTTTTCCACGACGACTCGCTCACGCGTTTCAAGCTCTTCCTGCAGGCAATCCAGAAGCAACACTCGCCCGCTGCCTTCGCTGTAGACTCTCTGACAGGCATCTTCTTTTTGCGGCTCGTTGGGCAGCGCATCCAATGCCCAGATTTGACCGTGGGGATGTGGATTGGAAGCGCCCATCATCTCTCCCTTATTCTCGAAGACTTGCACCCAACGGTACGTCTGGCCAAGATCAGAGATCTGTTCCGCCCAGCAGTCGATCACGCTCCGGATCGTCTGCGCATCCATTTCGGCCAATGTCAAATCGTGGCGCGGGGAGAAACAAACAACCCGGCACGTCCCGCGAACGCCGGTGGAATGCAGCAGCCCGCTATTTTCATCGAATGGATCAGCGCCATCCGGCAACAAAGCCTGAAAGTCGTTGGTAAAGACATACGTATGTTCGTACTTGGGATTGACCGCACCACTCACCCTTTGATTTCCCGGACAAAGATAACAATCCGGATCGTAGGCAGGGCGATCTTCCCGCCTTCGATCCTCGACCTTTCCCAGCCACGGCCGCTGGGCGCGATGGGGGGAAACGAGCACCCATTCTCCAGTCAAGGCATTGTAACGTCTGTGCGGTCGTTCATAATTGGATTTCATATTTTCCCTACCTGCCTTCGTCCGGGCCGGGATGCGATTCGATCGCCGGTTTGTTTACGGTAACGTTATCGGTATCATTTCGGCGCTTTGGAGCCATCTCGATTGTACAATCGCCCACGTCTTTTCGTCAAAACCAGTAATTCCACCCCACAATATGATAAAAATCACTTGATTCTCGCGGCTCAACTATTGCATGCTTATATAACGACTGCTTGTTACCGATAACGTTACCGATAACGAATACCGGGAAACATGGAACCGAAGCCACGAATCACGATCAAAGACGTTGCGCGCGCCGCAGGAGTCTCGACTCAAACTGTGTCGCGCGTACTGAACGAACGGCCGGACGTCTCCTCCGAGACACGCTTGCGTGTGCAGCAAGTGATCGCTGAATTGGGGTACTCACCCAACGTTATCGCCCGCAACTTGAGCCGCGGGCGCTCGAATACACTGGGCGTTATCGGCTACGGTCTGGTTTATTTCGGCTCATCGGGCGTAATTGCGGGGATCGAGAGCAAAGCCAACGAACTCGGCTATTCCCTCACCCTCAGCTTGATCGATCAAGTCGAACCTACTCGCGTCGATAGGATTCTATATGACTTCCTATCGCGCCGCGTGGAAGGCATCATCTGGGCCGTTCCTGGCAACACCAACGCCATCAACTGGTTGACCGATAAATTCTCCGACGTACACACACCGATTATATCTATCAATATGGGTCACGATGGATTAGATCACGTAGTTGCGTTGGACAATCGACTCGGCGGGAGACTCGCAACGGAGCATCTGCTTCAAGCCGGGTATCAATGCATCGGAATCATCACCGGGCCGCGGCATTGGTGGGAAGCAAAGGAACGATTGATGGGATGGCAGGAGACCATCGAAGAGGCTGGGGGATATTCCGACATCGACAGATTGATCGTCGAAGGCGATTGGAACGCTCCCAGCGGAGATGTCGGACTACATTCGCTGCTTGACCAAAACCCGGAAATTGATGCCGTCTTCGTCTCCAACGATCAAATGGCGCTCGGCTCGCTGCAAGCTGCACGGCGACTGGGATTGAAAGTTCCCGAAGATTTGGGCATCGTTGGTTTCGACGACATCCCGGAAGCGGCTTACTTCTATCCTTCCCTGACCACCGTCCGTCAGAACACCCAAAAGCTGGGCGCCCTGGCCGTGCATCAACTCCATGCGCTGATCCAGGTCGAACATCGCGGCAAAGCCCCTGATTCCGAGATCGCATGGGTCAAACCCCGATTGATCGTCCGGAAGAGTTCCGTACGAAAATGAAGCTGCAATCGTACCGTCCGTCTCAACTTTTCGCATACGGAGCCTGATGAAGACTGTGAGTAAGCATGCGAAATGCCCTCGCCACCCAGAAACCACCGCCGGAGAAACGCCGCAACGTTTCGCGAGAGAGCAATTACAGCGATATTACCGTATCGAACAGCGTAAGAGGAGGTGAAAATAGATCGATCACGATAGATCCCGCTTTGAAACAATAGTGATACGTTGAATCTCAAGAGGAGGATAGGATGAAGAAGTTTTACTGGCTTTTGGCTACGCTGTTAGTCTTCAGCATGGTCCTGACGGCCTGCGCTCCAGCCGCAACCCCCACCGAAAAACCCGCCGCGGAACAACCAAGCGGGGAAACGGTAGTGGCACCCGCGGAACCAACCGACACCGAAGGTCCCGCTCCTGCGGCGGAAAATAAGTGGTGCTCGGGCACCGAGATTGTCTTCTTCCCTGGCGGTTCACCCGGCGGCCCGTTTGCGACCGTCGTTTATAACGGCGCCCTCCAGGCTGCAGAAGACCTGGGCCCGAACGTCGAATACGTTTGGTCCGATTGGAATCCGCAAAACATGATCACGCAATTCTCCCAGGCCGTGGCCACCAATCCGGACGGCATCGCGATCATGGGACACCCCGGCGATGAGGCGTTTGCCCCGTTGGTCGACGATGCTGAGGCAAAGGGCATCGTGGTCACCAGCATGAACACCCAATTGCCCGAGCTTCAAAAGGAATACGCGTCCAAAGGCTTTGGCTACGTCGGCGCAATCCTGTATGACGCCGGGTATGCACTCGGCACAGAGTCCGTCAGACGCTTTGGCCTGCAGGCCGGCGATAAGGCCTTCGTCTGGGGTCTTCTGGCGCAAGCCGGGCGTGGTGAACGCACGCAAGGCGTGATCGATGCCCTTAAAGATGCCGGCCTTGAAGTCATCTATCAGGAGATCGACGACGCCACGAACGCGGACGCCACCGCGGGTGTAGCCACCTTTGTGGGCATCATGTCTGCCAACCCCGACATCAAATTGGTCGTCACCGACCACGGCGCCCTGACCGCCACCCAGGAGACATATCTGACGAGTGCCGGCCTGGGCCCGGATGACGTCTATGCCGTCGGTTTCGATCTCTCCTCCGCCACGGTGGAAGCCGTACGCGGTGGTTGGACCGACCTGGTCATCGATCAGCAGCAGTGGTTGCAGGGGTACCTGGCCGTGTTGCAGATCTGCCTGACCCACAACTATGCCTTTACGGGCCTGCAGATCGACACTGGCGCGGGGTTCCTCGATAAGGATAACGTAGACATATTGGCGAGTCTCGTAGAACAGCAAATCCGCTGACCATACCGAACCGTTCCAAGCGCTCGTGAGTGACTTACGCATGTAGCAAGCGTATGGACGGAAAAGAGGGCTAGATGGTTGCAACCCTACTTCAACAATTGCAGATACGAACCAAGCTACAAGGCAACCATCTAGCCCTCACCTGGAATAATACTATTTCATTATTTCATCATAGCCGTTGCATACAGAAGTCTAATAGATAAAATGTACCTGACCCCTTTCCGCCGCAGCACGTCAATGGATTTGTATGTTTGTGCAACGAAACGGCGTTTGAAAACATAAAATACACGCAAGGGAGTTTAATCTATGGATTATCGCCTGGAGCTGAGGAAAGTATCCAAGTCCTTCGGAGAAGTGCGTGCTCTGCGGGATGTAGACTTTCAATTGGGGCGCAACGAAGTCGTTGGTCTGTTGGGCGACAACGGTGCAGGTAAATCCACGATGATCAAGATCATGAACGGCTTTTACCAACCAACGTCCGGTGAGTTGCTCTTCAACGGCAAAGTCGTCAAGCATCTAACCGTGCCCATGGCACGCCAGTTGGGCGTGGAAACCGTCTACCAGGAACGTGCGCTTGCCGAACTGCAGACCCTCTGGCGCAACATATTCCTGGGACGTGAACTAAATAACCGTTGGGGGTTGTTGGATGTACATAAAATGAAAGCCGAAACGCATCGCTTGATGACCCAATCGATGGGTTTCACATCGCACGCCGTGAGCCCCGATTCGAAAGTCGGCAAGTTTTCCGGAGGCGAGCGTCAAGGGGTCGCCATCGTGCGCGCACTCTATTTCGACGCTGAAATCATCATCCTGGACGAACCCACGATGGGCTTGTCGCTGAAAGAAACCGAAAAGCTGCTCAACTTCGTGCGCGGGATCAAGAAGGCCGGTAAATCCGCCGTCTTTATCGACCACAATATCTACCATGTCTATTCGGTATCCGATCGCGTGGTGGTCATCGACCGCGGCCGGGTGGCCGGTGAGTTCCAAACCAAGGATATCAGCCTGGAGACTTTGATGGATAAAATGATCAACGTTGCTGAAACAGGCAGCCTGGACTAATCCCTCGAACAGATAAGGATGGATCAATGACCTCTCAAACGGAACAAATCAATTCCAAGTCCAGTTTACACTACAAAGAGAGCTTCAACCTTGGAAGATTCATGCGAAATTACGGCACGCAACTCGGCATCCTGGCCGTTTTCGTCTCCATGTGGTCGTTCTTCATCATCATGGCTCCGGGCACCTTCCTCTCCTCCCAAATCTATTACGCCTACATGTCGACGATCCCCTTCTTCGCCTTGATCGCCATGCCGCTGACCATCCTCATCATCGCCGGTGAAATCGATCTTTCCTTTACCTCCATCATGGCCATGGGCATGATCATGTTCATCCTGACCTACAACGCCACCCAAAGCGTCTGGCTGGCGTTTTTCGTTGCCCTGGCTACAGGTTTATTTATCGGCTGGTTGAACGGAATCATCGTGGTCAAATTCGGCATCCCATCCCTGGTCGCTACGATCGGTACCCAATTTTTCTGGCGGGGCGCAGTCCTGGTCCTCTCGCAAGGCAAGAGCGGCACCCTGGTGTATACCAAGGATTCCCTCTTGTACCCACTTCTGGTCGGCAAGATCGGCGGCGTGTTTCCCGTACAGATGCTGTGGTTGATAATAATCGCCGTCGGATCGTGGGTGCTGCTCAATCGACATCAATTTGGGGCGCACATGTATTTGATCGGAGATAACGCCAACAGCGCAAAATTGATGGGCGTCAATACGGGACGGGCACGCATCAAGGGTTTCATGCTCGTCGGTTTGGTCTCCGCTTTCGCCGGGGTCGTCGCCAGCTTACACGTAACCTACTTCTGGCCAAGCCTGGGCGAAGGCTATCTGATGCGCACCTTGGCTTCCATCTTCCTGGGCGGAACCTCAGTATTCGGCGGTGTGGGCACGATCCTGGGCTCGTTTATCGGCGCTTTCATGATCGGCGCCATCGAGGCGGCCACCGTCGCCATCGGCTGGACAGGTTTCCTTACGCAGTTGATCTATGGACTCATCATCGTCCTCTCGGTCATCATGCACACTTACCTGGGGAAACGGTTATCTTAGCCAGATTCTAGCGCGGTAAATCGCGCAGCTAACCTGCTCGCCTGATATTCACTGCCAACACGAGGGGACGTAATGCAGCGCCAACAGCGCAAAATGCTCATCGAAGCCGAGTTTGCTGAACGATACGGATCGTCCCCAAGTGTATGGGTCCGGGCTCCGGGTCGCGTCGACCTCATCGGCAGCCACACGGACTACAACCTCGGTTTCGTCCTCATTCAGGCCATCGATCGAGACACCTGGATCGCCGCCGCGCCGCGCGGCGACGATCTCGTACGCATCACTTCCCTCAACGCAGCAGGACGATCGGAGTTCGAACTGCCGCACACCGAGCGCGACAGCGAGACTCCCTGGAGCAACTACGTGCGCGGCGTTGCACATATCCTTCAGGGTGAAGGCTATCGCCTCTCCGGATTCGACGGATTGATCCACAGCACCATTCCCTTCGGCAGCGGGTTGAGTTCCTCCGCCGCGCTCGAAGTCGCCACGGTAGTGCTGTTTGAAGCCCTGGCCGACTGGAAGATCGAGCCTCTCGAGCGAGCCCTGCTCTGCCAGCGAGCCGAAAACGAATTCGTAGGCGTGAACTGCGGCATAATGGACCAATACGCCTCCGCGATGGGAAGGCAGAACAGCCTGCTGCTGCTCGACTGCCGGGCCATCACCAGCCAGGCCAAGCCCATCGCGCCCGGCATGCACATCGTGGTATGCGACACGCGTGCCGAGCGCACCCTGGCCGATTCGGCCTACCAGGAAAGGCGCTCGCAATGTGAACGCGGCGTCCAAATCCTGTCCGGTTTCGATCCCGACGTTCACGCCCTGCGGGACGTTACACTGGAGCTTTTGAATGCGCATCGAACGGACATGCAGCCCGTGGTCTACAACCGCTGCCGTTTCGTGATCGAGGAGAACTTACGCGTACTGGCCATTGCGGACGCCGTGACGGCCGGTGAACACGAACGAGCCGGTGAGATGATGCTGGAATCATTCCGCGGCGCACGTGACCTGTACGAGATCGTCTCCAGCGAAATGATCGCCATGAAAGAGGCCATCATGTCCGCCCCGGGCGCGCTGGGCACACGCGGCGCTGGCGCCGGATTTGGCGGCTGCATGGTGGCCCTGGTGGCCCAGGGAAACTTGCAGTCTTTCGAGGAGCACGTTTTCAAAGCCTACAAGGACAGCACGGGAATCGAAGCTCAGATCTTCCCCGTGAGCGCCGTCGATGGCGCTTCGATGCTGACGTTTTCCTGAATCGAATAATTTCAAGCTGAAAATAAGGGGACGATAGGCGCTGTCACGGTACGGTCAATATATCCCACCCGGCGTCCTGCACGCGGATTTCCGTGCTGTTCCCGGGCCAATAGAGATGCGACCAGTAGCTGGCGCCGCGCAAGGTCGAGGGGTTGCGTCCAAGGGTAACGATGATGTGATCGGCAGTGTGCTGCGCGAAATAGCGCTCTCGTTGGGAGGCGCTTCGTCCCAACGTGGGGTCCATCGCCACCCATCCAACACCCGGGAAGTAAGCCTCCAGCCAGGCATGTTCGATGGGTATGTCACCGCGCTTTTTTTCCGGCAGAAAGCGCAAACCGGTAATGTAACGAGCCGGGATTCCCGCCGCCCGGCTGAGAGCGATGGTCAAAGAGGCATACTCCGTACAATCCGCCCCCATGACGCCGAACGTCGCTTGCGCACCCCAATCGTCTCCGTTGTAGCTGTATACCAATTCGTCGCCGACATAATCGTAGAAAGCCCGCACCCGTTCGCATACCGTTTCCTTCCCGGCGGATAGCTCCTGCGAGAGTGCGACGATTTGTGGATTGAGGGACTCGATGTGCAGTTCGGGCCGCACGAAGTCATCGAGCACAGGGCCTTCACACTGCGACCATTCGTAGGCAACCTCAGAGACTTCGACGAGAGTCTCGATCTCCACCTCGATCGTCGTTCCCGGCGAGTGATCGGAGAGATCGAATTCGGCGTACAGATTTCCGTATTCGTCGGAAAACAACACGTACGATTCGGGTGAAATCAACCGCTCACTCACCCGTTGGTAGGGTTCAAAATCGCGGATCAGCGCCACCCACAGATTTTGTTTCTCCGGTCTTCCTGTCCCCACGTTGGAAAGTGACAGATGCTGGCGCACGAGATACCGCTGTGTTTCCTCCAATACAACGCCGCCGGGAAGTGCTGTGTCCGTTGATATTTCCGCCGGGGAAGAACAAGCAGCAAGAAAAAGTATGAACGACGTGATGTACAACGCTTTTCGCATGGCTTCATTATAGAAGCAATACTTGTTTATGGTTAATACAATCCAAACGATTACGATCTAAACAATAATTTATACTTCAACGGACCAGACCAGACGTGATCGGTTCGATCCGCCTCACCGGCATTCTCGAAATCTCCGATCGGACATATCAAAGTCTCTTCGTCCCCCATGCGAAAGACGATCTCATCCCTGAGCACCTTGTCTACGAAATCGAACGCCGTTTCCGTCGTTTCAAAGCGCAGCTCTGTGTGTTTCCCAACTTGCACGATCGCTTCCTGCCACATAAACATCATACGCAAGTTCCCGACGACAGAATTGGCTTGAGGGATCACGTACGGCTCATCGCTCGGGTGTTCGAAGCATCCCCAATGTTCTTCCGGCAAAATGGCTACAAACCGTGACAGGCCGATTTCGGGCACAAACGGCTCGTCAGCAATATCCTCATCTCTTTGGAGATTTTGGCCTTGGAGGTCCTCATCGAAGTCTATCTCAGGGACAATGTCGTTCGACGATTTTACGGACGACAGGATTCGGATAATCAAGGTCAGCGCCAACAGGATGATCAACAGCGTAATAAAATCCATCTTTTTTCCAAACCCTCAGTAAATATGCCCCGGCGCACGACATACGAGCGACATCAAAGCTGCCAGCCCGGGAAAACCGCCATCTATTTTGTCGAAATATCAATCGCCGGCGATCGCTCCGGCTGCTGTGCCCCCGATTGCGGCCGGCCAGGCGGCCGCGGCGATAG
>DAOUEE010000017.1:0-4075 GCA_034430695.1 Anaerolineales bacterium
TCTGGTTCGATTTACCATACCCGATGGGACACGGCGAGAGCACTTCGATGAATGAAAAACCGGGTTTACGGAAGGCGTAGAGGATGTCCTTCTGAACCTGATGGGCGTGCATCGTCGTCCAGCGCGAGACGAAATTCGCCCCGGCCGCCGCCAGCAGCATGGGAAAGTTGAACGGGTGTTCGGGGTTGCCGTACGGTGCCGTCGTCGCCCGCGCCCCATACGGCGTCGTCGGTCCCGCCTGGCCGCCGGTCATGCCGTAATTGAAATTATTGGTGCAGATCACCGTCAGGTCGACGTTGCGCCGCGCAGCATGTATAAGGTGATTTCCACCGATGGCGGCCAGATCGCCGTCGCCGCTGAAAACCACAACGTTCAGCCCGGGTTTGACCAGTTTGATCCCCAGGGCGAAGGGAATGGCCCGGCCGTGCGTGGTGTGGTAGGAGTCGATCGCCATGTAGCCCGCCACGCGGCCGGAGCAGCCGATCCCCGAGACGACCACATGTTGATCGATGGGGAGCTCGGAATCGAGGATCGCCTGTGCGTAGCAGCGCATGACGATGCCGATCCCGCAACCCGGACAGAAGATGTGAGGGATGCGCTCCTTCCGCAGGATGACGTCCAGCGGGTGTTTATCGACGGCGATGATGGCCGTTTCCACGACCGCCAACCTCCATGATCACTCGAAAGATATCCTCGGGCGACATCATTTTACCGCCAGCGTGATTCACACCCACGACTCTCTGCGTGACGTGGCGGTCCAGTTCTCGTGACACCTGCCCCAGATTGATTTCGGCCACGATAAATGCGTCCACCTTCTTGGCGATTTCCTTGATCCTGCGCTCGGGGAAGGGCCACAGCGAGACCAGCCGCAAGAAACCGACGGGCATTCCCGCCTGCCGGGCCTCCCGTACCGCCCGCTTTGCGGACCGTGCCGTGCAGCCAAAGGAAACCACCACGATTTCCGCTCCATCGAGCCATTCTTCTTCAACGACGATGATCTCGCCGGCGTTACGCTCGATCTTGTCACTGAGACGCGTCACGAGCGCATGGTGCGCTTCGGCCGACATGTCCGGATACCCGCGTGCGTCGTGCGTCAGGCCCGTGAAATGAATCCGGTATCCTTCTCCTGCGTGAGCCATGGGCGGCACCAGATCGTCGTCTTCGACTTTGTACGGTTCGAAATCCTCGCCCGGCTTCTGTTTGGGTCGCTTGCGTTCCCAGCGCTCGATCTCTTTCTCAGGCGGGATGATCACCTTCTCGACCATGTGCCCAACGACCTCATCGGCCAGAACGATCACCGGCGTGCGGTAGCGATCGGCCACGTTGAAAGCACGTACGGTGAGATCGAACATTTCCTGCGGTGAACTGGGAGCGTAAGCCACGATCTGGTAATCTCCGTGAGATCCCCATTTAGCCTGCATTACATCTGCCTGGCCGGGAAGCGTGGGCAAGCCGGTCGAAGGCGCGGCGCGCATCACGTTGACCAAAACGCAGGGAATTTCGAGCATGATCGCCAGACCGAGATTCTCCATCATCAGGCTGAAACCCGGTCCGGAAGTCGCCGTCATGGCGCGTGAGCCGGCAGCGGACGCACCCAGCACGGAGGCGATACTGCTGAGTTCGTCTTCCATCTGAATGAAAACTCCACCCGTATTGGGAAGGCGGCGCGCCAGATACTCGGCGATCTCGGTCGACGGCGTGATGGGATAGCCGCCGAAAAACGTGCAGTCAGCGGCGATCGCCCCTTCGGCGCAGGCGTGGTCGCCGTGCATGAAATGCTTCCCGGAACGTACTTCGCTGGCGCTCATTCGTCTCCCTTCGCGGTGTAAATGGCGAACTCGGGGCAGACCATGCCGCAGAAACCGCACAGCGTGCAGGCGTTTTCCTTACCCGGCGCGATCTCCGGGATACGATATCCTTTTTCGTTTGTCTGCTCGGAAACTTGAAGTACGTTTCGAGGACAAAGGCGGATGCAATTCCGGCAACCTTTGCAGCGTTCAGCTATCAGATAGATGATCCCTCGCGAGACGACTGCTTCGTCCGTATCGAGAGGCGCTCGTGCAAAGTATCTCATCGTGCCCTCGTGGTGATCGACGAACCGATGAAACCACATTCCCGGGCCGCAAGAAAACCTGCCGCCTTGCCACTGTACGGCAAATCGCGTTCCGTACGGGACCGAACTCTTTCTGAATTATATTAAAGGGTAGACGGAAACGACCTTACAGGCAAGTATCAACTGTCAGGAGCAAAGTCATGCCTTTTGGCGTAGGGAAACTGCGTTTTTGATAACGATTGGATTGAGATTAGGATTCAGGCAAAAATTGTATAAAACGAGAAAAATAATTGATTCCTACACGCAGCACATGTATAATCGCATCGAATTGATGATATGAGCGTTATATCATTAAGAGCAATTTACAGGCGGAGGAGGCAGAAAAGCAGCGCTCAAGCCAGCGGTTTGCTGGCTTGTTTTCTTGGCAAGACGAACCGGACTGCGAACGCCTACACGAATCTTTCCACTTTGAGCGCAAAGGGTAACGCATGGCACGTTTACACGAACACCAGGGGAAATCCCTACTCGCGGATTGCGGCATCAGCATCCCGCGAGGCGGTCCCGTAAAATCCGCAGAGAAAGCCCAGGCACTGGCCGAGGAGATCGACGGTCCCGTTGTCGTCAAGGCGCAGGCATGGGTCACCGGCCGCGCCGGCATCGGCGCCATTCGCTTCGTCGATTCACCGCAAGCCGCCGCGGATGCGGCCTCCGAAATCCTGGGCATGCAGATCAAAGGTTTCACCGTCGATACGGTTCTGGTCGAAGAAAAACTCGACGTCGCCCGCGAATTCTACGCCGGCGTGATTATCGACGACCAGTCGCAATCGCCGATGATGATCTTCAGCAGCATCGGCGGCAGTGGTATCGAAGAGATCGCCCAGGAGCATCCCGAATCGGTGTCGCGCAGGAGCGTGGACATCCGCACCGGCCTGCTCGAACATCAGGCCCGCGACCTGGTCCGTAAGGTCGATATTCACGAGATGCTGCAGCTCAAGCTCGGTGGGATGCTGGCCAAGCTGTACGACGTCGCACGCAAATTCGATGCCCGCGCCGCGGAAATCAATCCCATTGTGCTCACAAACGAGAGCAAGTTGATTGCCGCAGACTGCCGCATCACGGTCGACGACTACGCCGTGTACCGCCACCCGGAACTGGGCATCGAAATCGCCCGCGAGTTCGACCGACCGCCCACGGCGTTGGAAAAAATCGCTTGGCAGGTGGAAAAGAACGATTACCGCGGAACGTTTTACTTCATCCAGCTCGAGCGTGATTTCCAATCCGGAGACGGCGTGATCGGTTTCCACGGCGCCGGCGGCGGCGGCTCGATGATGAGTATGGACGCGGTGTTGAACCGCGGCTATAAATTGGCCAACTTCGTGGACACGAGCGGCAATCCACCGGCATCGAAGGTTTATCGAGCCGCACGGATCATCCTCTCGCAGCCCGGAATCGACGGCTACTTTGCTTCCGGATCCGGTGTCGCCTCGCAGGAGCAGTTCCACAGCGCACGCGGCCTGGTGAAAGCCTTCATGGAGGTTCCCCTCGAAGTTCCTGCCGTCATCCGTCTGGGCGGGAACGCCGAGGAACGTGCCATCGCTATTCTGGAACGTGCCGAGGATTACATCCCCGCACCAATCGAGGGTTACGGGAAAGACGATACACCGGAATTCTGCGCCAAAAGACTGGATGAATTGATCCAGGAATACGAACCTGCAGAGACAACATCCACTGCGTATAAACCTCCCAAAGCGAAGGAACCCTACCAATTCGAGACCGTCACGGGGGGCAGCGTCACCTTCGACCACGCTGCCTGCCGTGATTGCGAGAGTAAAATCTGCATCGAGACTTGCGTCCCCAAGATTCTAAAACTGGAAGGCGGCGTCCCCGTACTCAACATCTCGCTCGACGAAGCCAGGAAAGGCGGATGCAGCGAGTGCCTGGCCTGCGAGGTCGAGTGCTTCTTCGAAGGCAACCGCGGAGGTTACGTTTCTCTGCCCATTCCCGGATTGGATGAGGTTTCCG
>DAOUEE010000018.1:0-14798 GCA_034430695.1 Anaerolineales bacterium
CGGCGCGTATGCAAGGCGAACGCACCCAGCGCCTTGTGCCTCCTCCAGCTTATCCGCAGTTACAATTCCGCCGCCAACAGACGACTGAGCGTCTCGCGCGTGTCCCGCTCGCCTTCGAGACGGGTTTCTCCGCGAATCGCACCATCTCGCAGCAGAAGCACGCGGTCGGCGTAGCTTGCGGCACGGAAGTCGTGGGTGACCATGATCACCGTCTGGCTATCCTCGTCGCAAAGGCCGCGCACGAGTTCGAGCACGCCGGCTCCGGTCTTGGTGTCCAGATTGCCCGTCGGCTCGTCCGCCAGCAGCAGCGCAGGTCGGTTGGCCAGCGCACGGGCGATGGCCACACGCTGGCGTTCACCGCCCGAAAGCTGGCGCGGCAGGTGATTGGCTCGCTTGTCCAGTCCCACTCGCTCGAGCAGTTCCACAACCCGTGCTTTGCGTTTCGCCCGTGCAGCCCCCGCCAGGCGCATGGCCACATCGACGTTGCCCGCGGCGCTGAGCGTCGGCAGCAAATTGAAGGTCTGAAAGACAAACCCCAATTCCCGCAAGCGCAGATCGGCTCGCTGCCCGTCACTCAAATCCGAGAGTGCGTTTCCGGCGATGAACACCTCACCTTTCGAAGGTCGATCCATCGCGCCCAGCAAATGAAGCAGACTGGATTTGCCGCTTCCGGAAGGACCGACGATGGCCACGAACTCCCCCGGTTCGACGACCAGGTCTACCCCCCGCACGGCTTCGACGGAGACTCCGTTCATTTGGAAAATTTTCCAGACATGTTTCGTTGATACAATTGCTTCCATCGTTCACCTACCTGATTTGGTTTTTACTCGTACCGTAATGCTTCCAGGGGATCGACCTGCACCGCTTTCCAGGCGGGCAGCAATGAAGCCCCAGACCGGTGAAAATCGCCAGCAGGCTGATGTTCAGCCATTTGGTCAGAATCACGTCGGCCGTGCTGACGTTCCATGACGCCTATGATCATGACGATCGTGACGAAAAGGAAAACTACGACGTAAACCGCACTGTTGATCATGCCTGTGAATCCTTCGGTCACACTCATCATTTCCATGGCGGCGTCCATGACCTCTTCCTGGCTGCCCGTCTGCAGGCGGGAATCCAGCGCCTCGATCTTCGCCCGGACCGAGTCGACATCCTCGACACTTCCCATCGTCAGAATGACAGCCGACACGCTCTCCGGCCGTTCGAAGAGAGCTTGCGCGCTGCCCAGATCCATCAGCACCATTCCGTCGAACAGACCTGGCACCGCATCGAGCACGCCAGCGACGCTGAAACGCTGATTCAACAACTCGATCGTATCCCCGGGTTGCACCGGCGAATCATCTTCCTGGCTGAGTTGTTCCGCGGCGCCCTGGCCGAGGATGACGCTGCGCGGATTCTGCAATTCCCCCCGACCGGTCGAAATCTCGAGATCACTCAGGAAAGCCGCTTCGTGGCCCGCTTCGATGCCGACGGCAGACAAAGCCGGCGGTAAGCCGGATATTGGAGGACTGGCCAACGGCAGGTAGAGGATCGCTGAACTGGCCTCCTTGTCGATACCATCGAGATTCAGGAGTTCCCGTGCCAAATCATTCGAGATGCTGCTGCTCGCCGAGGGAAATTCTTCCATTTCCGATCCCCCGGTCGTCGGCCGTTGAACGAAGATCCTGCCTGCGAGAGCGCTCAGTTGATTATGAAGATCGGCTTCGTAACCGGATATCACACCCGTCACCGTCAAGTTGACCTGTACAGCAACGGCGATTCCGAGTACGGTCAGCAGCGATCGCAGCCGCCGTTGCCAGATATTTCGCATCACCAATTGCCACATGTTCGTTCTCCTATACAAAATTCCAGCGACTGCTCATTCGTATCGCAGCGCTTCCAGAGGGTCGATGCGCACCGCCCGCCAGGCCGGAATTAATGAAGCGCCGATTCCGACGATGATCACCAACAAGCCCATTTCCAACCACCCGGAGAAAATGACTTCGGGTGAACTGGAGAAATCACCGATGAAAAAGCGCCCGATGACCGCCCAAATCGGCCAGGCCAGAATCGCACCGCCCATACTCAGCATGAGCGACTCGCCCGCGATCATGCCAAAAATCGTCATGCGGCGGGCGCCGATCGCCCGCAGCACGCCAATGTCGCGGCGGCGTTCCATCACGGCCACGAACATCACGATCGTGACAAACATGAAAACCACGGCGATGACAGTGCCGTTGATCATGGCGAAAAAGCCTTCGACGGAACTGAGCCGAGCGCGTACCTCGGCCACAATATCCGCTCGACCCGCCGCTTGCAGATCGGGATATGTGGTTTCAATCGTCGTTTGTATGCCGGATAAGTCCTCGATCGACGCTGCGGAAAGGATGACGGCAGAGACGTTACCCTGCCGGTTGAAGAGATCCTGAGCCGTGTCCAGATCCATCAAGACCATGCCACGATACAAGTTAGGCGACTTCCCAAGTACGCCGACGACCTCGAATTCCTGTCCCAAGACCTGAATCGTGTCACCGGGACCTGCGGGTGGTTGACCTTCGGGGCTAAGCAGTTCCGCCGCTGCCCCTCCGAGTATGACGGATTTTGCGTCCGGCAACACACCCACGCCTTGCGCCACTTCAATCCCACCCAGAAACGCATTCTCGTGTCCCGGTTCGATACCCAGTGCGAGTTTCGAAGGCGGCAAACCGGGCGCCGGCGACATGCTCAGCGGTATGTAGAGAATTGCCGAACTGCTTTCTCGGTCCACCCCTTCGAGCTCCAATAATTGGTCAGCGAATTCGCTTTCGATGCTGCTGCTGGGCGAAGGGAACTCCTCTCCGCCGACGCTGTCGGCGGTCGGCCGCTGCACGTAAATCTTGCCGGCCATGGCGGCGAGTTGATTGTCCAAATCGAGTTCGTAGCTGACCATGATGCTGGACATGGTCAGGTAAAGTTGGACTGCGACGGCGACGCCGAACATCGTCAGCAATGAGCGCAGCCGCCGTTCTAATAAATTGCGAAATGCTACGTTCCACATTTTGTTCATTCTCCAGAATTATTCTCGATTACTCATATCGGAGGGCATCCAAAGGATCGACGCGCAGCGCCTGCCAGGCGGGCAGCAAGGAGGCCAGTACGCCAACCGGAATCGCCACCGCGACGATGGGCAGCCAGGCCAGGATGACCGTGACGTCGACCGGCATGCGCCAGAGAAGCCCGGTATAGGCGATCGACAACGGCAGCGCTGTGAGCGCGCCCAAAAGACAGATCGTCATCGACTCGGTTAGCACCATGGCGAAGATCTTCCAGCGCTGCGCCCCGATGGCGCGCAGCACGCCGATCTCCCGCCGCCGCTCCATAACGGCCACGACCATAACGATGGTGACGACGACCACGACGACGGCGACGACCGTGTTGTTGATCATGCCGAAGAAGGTATTTTGCACGTCCACCCATTGGCGGGCCTTGGAAAGTAATTGTGCTTCACTTGAAGCGCGCAGGTCCCCGAACTGCGTTTCGACGTCACCGGCCAGTCGATCCACCGCTTCGATCGATTCGGTCGCCAGCACAACCGCCGATACGGCAGCCGGCCGGTTGAACACGTCTTGCGCCGTGGCCAAATCCATCATCACGATACCATCCACGAACTGCGTCGCCGGCGCTAAGACGCCAGCTACACTGAATTTCCGTCCTTGCACCTCGATTTCATCACCTGGTTTAACGGCTTCTCTCTCACTCTCGATGCCGTAGAGCATGTCTTCCATTCCGATGAACGCCGTGCTTCCACCGCTTCTTCCGAAGTAAGCTGCGGCTCCGTGCCCGAGGATCACGCTGTTTTCGGAGTCCAGAGTCGCTCTTCCCATTTCGATCCCGGCCGATCCCAGGAGTGCGGATTCGTGCCCGGGTTCGATCCCGACCGCCAAAACGCTGGGGGGATTGTTGGGTATCGTGCTGGGAACGAGCGGAACGAACACGAGCGCAGAACTGTGCGCCCGATCCACATCATCGAGCGCCAACACTTGAGATGCTGTAATCGCTTCGATACTGCTGGCGGCGTTGGGAAAGCCCTGCCAGCCCTCACTGTTCGGCATCGTCTGCTCGACGTAGACTTTGCCGGCAAAGGCTTGATACTGACGCAGCATGTCCAGCTCGAACGTCGCCATCAAGTTGTTCAAGGTCAGATACAACTGCAATGCCACCGACACCCCGAGAATCGTCAGAATCGTGCGCAGTTTTCGCTGGCGTAGATTATTAAAAGCGACATCCAACATCTTGTCTTCCTCCTACGGCTGGCTTTCCAGTCGTTCTAATCGTTCGTCACACAAATCCAGCCAGCGCAGATCCGCCTGCAGATGCAGGATCGCACCCTCGATGAGCAGCGAGACAAACGGATCTTCCGGCGTCTCGGCAGCGAGGCGGGTCAGATCTCTTACCCGCTGCAAGTACGCCTTCCGTTGGCGGGCGATCATTTCCAGCGCGTCGCCGTAGCCAGCCAGGTGCCGCACGACCAGTTTGATAAAGAACTCATCCCGCAGCCGGTGGGTCTTCTCCACCGGATGGTCGAACCAGTCCTCTAGTTCTTTGCGGCCCTGCTCCGTCAACTCGTAGGTCTTCTTACCGCGCCGGTCATCCTGGTCGACGACGGCACTGACCAGGCCGTCGCGCTCCAGGCGTTGCAGCGTGGCGTAAATCTGGCCGAAGTTGATGTCCCAACTGCCTCCGAGCGCCTGCTCCAGAGCGTTTTTCAGCTCGTAGCCGTGCCGTACGTCGCGTGCCAGGAGGCCGAGAAGAGCGTGACGCAGCATCCGGTGTCCTTTTTATCTATATGCGCAGTATATATACTCGGTATATATTACAAAAAATAACGGGCTTTGTCAAGGAGGAACCAAGAACTCGATTCTCGGCCAAACGAGGAAGCAGTCTCAGGCCAATCGCTCCGAATCAATCACTCGCCGAGTGTCGGGTCCATCGGCCGGATCGGGCCGTGTCCGGGATAGACGCGTCGGGCGCCGCGTTCCCACAGCAAGCGCCAACTGGCAGCGACGACGGAGGGATCTTCCAGGCCGACGTGATCCGGCTGCGTGAGATCGCCCGTGAAGACCGAACCATCGTCGAGCAGCAAGGAAACGCTGTCCTCGGAGTGACCCGGCGTGTGCAGGATTTCACCCAGGATGCCGATGCTCTCGAGCAGCGCCCTGCTCCCGGCGCATGAAATCGTGGTGTTGCCCTCCAGCGTGATCTCCGTGTAGTTGTCCGCAGGTTTGATCCAGGTTTTCATCACGGGGATCGCCTCGACCTGCACGTCGATCACCAGCAGCGGGACACCGGCCCGCTTGAAATCCTGCGCCAGACCGGCGTGATCGATGTGGAAATGCGTGGCCAGCGTGTAGCGAATCTCGTTCAGCGGCACGTCCATGCGTTTCAGGTTGGCGCGCATGGTTCCCATGCTGCCCGGCCAACCGACGTCTACCAGCAAACGTGATCTGCCCGCGCTGACGACCCAGAAGTTGGTCGAGCGGTAGCCTACATTTATAATCGTGATCGGTTCAGCCAGTAAATTCTTCCTCATAAACTACGGGATTCCCGGTCTACTTCAGCATCGATCGTAGGGGCAGTTCGCGAACCGCCCCTACAGGTTTTATCCTCAGAAGGAGAGCGAATGATATCGAATATCAATCCTGCCGATTGCCTTTATCGTTCCAGCAGTATCTATCTGCTTTATCGCTCGGCGGCGGGAATTTCCAATTCCAGCGAATACTCCCGATACCCCATTGCGGTATAGAATGCTCGCGCGGCCTGGTTGCCGACGAGCACATCCACAGTCAGCCGCTTGTCCACCGGCCAGATTTCTTGGCGCAGGATGCGCATCACTTCCCGGCCAATCCCCTGCCGGCGGTGGGCGCGGTCGACGAAGATCTGGCGTAGATGGATGGTGTCTGGATGATCGCGATGCTGCGTGTACAAGGCGTAGGCTACGACTGCGCCATCGATCTCGAAAAGCGCAGCTTCATACCCACCACGCAGGAACTCCCGCATGCGCTCCTCGAACCAGGCGTCGGATTTGGAACGGTTGCGGTGGCCTTCGTCCTCGACGAGCTGCCGGTTCATGGCGCTCAACTGCGGCACATCCGCAAGCGTGGCAATTCGGTAGCGCACGAAACTCAGTCCTCCTGTTCGAAACCTCGAGCGGCGACGGATGCCCTGTTGCTAAACTCGCGGGAAAAATTCATCGGGCACATCCGGCTCCTCGTCGATCGGTTTGTAGACAATCCAGGCGATGATCAAAGCGGCGATCGCAATCACGACGGTTATGATCGTCTCGGCAATCATGGCATACAGTGAGCCTTCTTCGCCGAACAGCATCTGCAGGATCAGTGCCGCGAGAAGAGAGATCGGGAATGGCGAGATCAGCAGCAAACCGTACAATTTTCCCTGATCCGGCCGGAGGGGAAAGCGTTCCTTTAACTTGAAACCCAACAACTCATTCGGCAGGACGCCGGCATCGATGAGCCAGATCCCAGGAATGGCCATGACGATTTGAAGCACCCGAATACACATACCGCCTCCTCTTCGCTTCCGAACTCCGAAATTCGTCTGGCCCGCAATTCTACTCCACTGCCAATCCGTTTCGACAACCAAGACATGAAACGTTCAACAGCCGCTCATCCGCAACCCAACACTGCTGCGTTGTCGCGATGAGTGTTACATCTCGACCGGGCAGCAGTGTTTTCCGTAAAAAACACCATCACAATCATCGGGTTTGTGCCAGGGCGCGATACATCGTCTGCGTCTCACAGTCGAACGACCGACCCCGAAGCTGCAATGCTGCGCTGCCGATGCTTGAACGGGCGATTGCGAACTACCCCTCGGAATCGCCCTCGCCCGGCGGAACCTTTGTGCCAATGAATTGGCGGCCAATCACCACCGCACCAACGATGATCAGCACCGCCGGCACGATGAATTGGGCCTTATCGGACGCAAGCAGAAACGCCATGGCCATGAGCGCCATGACCCCGCCGGGAATGAGCGCCCACCACATTGTTTGATTGCGCAGATAGACGACGAAGAAAGGCAGCCCGATTGCGAGAAAGACGTAGGCGGGGACAATTTCGTCCTCGAGGATACCGGTTTCGATCAACGGAACCATGACGCCGATGGCGATGAGCGCATACGATGGCACGAGCCACCACCATTCCGTCCGGTTGCGCAAATAGACGTATAGAAACGGGATGGCAATCGACCCCAGCACGAAGGTCGCCACGAACGAATCCGCCAGCACATCGAGAGTGAGCAGTGCGACCAACAAGGCAATCGCCAGGAAAACGTAAGAGACGATCAGCATCCATTTTTGTTTTCGATCCACTGCGTAGGCAGCGTAAACTCCCAGCCCGGCGGCTGCCAGGACTGCCACCCAAATCCACGCGCCGATATCGGTGAACGTTTGGACCAACAACATCCCCCCTATAAGCACCAATAGTCCACCCCAAACGAGCGCTTGTCGATCCATTTTTTGATTCATCGATTTGCCTCCTCCTGTGCCTCTTCATCGAATAATTATGTGTATATCATACACCGAGTGTATCTCCAGTCATCGTCTCAGTCATTTTTGCGATCCGAGCGCATGGGAAAGTAGCGAATGCCATTCTCGATCCGCTCGGATCCTTCATGTAGAAATCCTACCTTTCGATAGAACCCCACCGAGTTCGGGGATGCATGCACCGTGATCGAAGCGATCCCGGCATTCAGCTCATCACAGTGTTGCAAAGCTCGAGAGACCAACTCGCGACCGATTCCCTGACCCTGATGCGCCTCGTCCACAAAGAGCAGCGATATGTGCTTCGGTTCGCGAATCTCGATCATGCCCAGGAGCACGTCGCCTTCAAGGGCCAAGATCACCTCGTGCCCCTCTCGAGCGCGCTCGACCAGCGCCTCAGGTCGAACGTACTTTCGGAATTCGTCGACACCCTGCTGCGAGAACTGGGGCGCCACGAGCCGGTCGAACACCGCCTGCACCAATGTACAGACCGCTGCTTCTTCACCAGTTTGCATCCACTGGTACGAGATGCTTCTGTTGCTCATGATAATGCTCCCCTGCCAGCCATCAGAATCAACGGGAATCTCGGCGGCGAGCAGATCTCTTGATTGAAACGGATCAATTTCCAACGGTCTTCGCTTTCATCCCATTCGATTTCGGTGACGCTCGCCGTGTCGACCTTCAAAATGAAACGCTGATACACGGCGAGGCCCAGGACATGACAAACCAGCAGGCGGATGAGTCCGTCGTGGGTGACGACGAGGATATTCCCCACATCGGACTTCTTCTCGTCGACGAAGCCGGCGATGCGTGCCTGCGCTTCCGACCCCGTTTCGCCTTCCGGCCAGCGGAAATCCCGATCCTGATCGACGAGCGCCCGCCACACCTCAGGAAACTGAATTTGTATCTCTTCCTCCGACAGATGCTCAATGATGCCAATGTCGATCTCGTTGAGGCGGGGATCGACGAGTGGAACGATCCTGCGGCTCTTCGCCAGTGGCCGTATCGTCTGCTCGGTGCGAACATACGCGCTCACGTAGACGGCATCGATACGGCGCTTGCTGAAATAGCGCTTCAGCGTCGCCGCCTGCCGCCTGCCGAGTGCGCTGATGGGCTGGTCGTTATGCCGCAACTGCGGATTGTGGAAGTCGCCTCTGGCCTTGTCCGCATGCCGCACGACGTAGAATTTCATTTCTCTCCAGCGCAGTCGATGGGAACCATGCAACGATTTTCGCCCTACATATGCAAACACCGTTTCACTTCAACGGACACTGGTTCCCAATCGGCTTATTTCGCGTAATTCCTTCGGATGAAATGAGTGTACTACACATCGAGATCATCGGCCTCACCTGGCATTCCAGACGAATCCATATAGCACAGCCGTTTTCCCTCTTGGCGCAGGTTGTGCAAACTTAGAACGAAGATGTATTGTATTGGGACGGATACAGCATGTCGTTCGTGCCATGTTTGGTAATAATATATAGAATGATTATTAGCGCCTCTACAGACGAAGGTCCAGACCACAGGCTGAAATGAACATAGATAAGCAGCACATCACTGTGACTACGCTTGGGGTGCCGTGCGTTGAAGTCGACGGGCAGGTAAAAACCATTTCCCGACGTCAGGTGCGTGCGCTGCTGTATTACCTGGTCTGCACACGGGGCAGCATGGCCAGAGAGCAGTTGTGCTTTTTATTCTGGTCGGATCGAGCGGAGGACGAGGCCCGCCGGAACTTGAGCATCCTGCTTTCTCATCTACGCCGGGCGTTCCACCCCATTCACCTCCTCGAAACGAGCGCCGACAGCGTGATCATCGAGAATGACATCTTCAATCTCGATCTGCGCGAATTCGAACGCTTGCTCGAACTCGGCGGCGGAGATGAAATCGAATCCCTCACGAAAGCGGTTAGTCTCTACCGGGGTCATTTTTTGGAAGGTTTTTCTTTACCGGGGTGCAGCGAGTATGAATCCTGGCTCACTCTGCAGCGCCGCCGCCTCGAGCAGGATTATCTGCGCGCGCTGACGACCATCATCCTGGCACTGCAAAAGAAGCACGAATACGATGCGGCTGCTCGCTACGCGCAGACTTATCTGGCCGTCGATGACCTCTCAGAACACGTGCACAGGGTTTTAATCGAACTGTATATCGCCATGGGAGATCGGAACCGCGCGCAGAAGCAATTCGAGTTGTGCTCGAAAATCCTCGAGCGCGAATTGGGCGTGCGTCCTTTGCCGGAGACCCGTATGGCGCTGGAAGCAGCCTTGCCTGCCGACCGGGAGATCGTCCGATCAGGCGGCAGAGATGAATCGACGACCATTCCGGGAGATCGCCTGCCGCTCATCGGACGTGATGAAGAACTGGAAATATTACGGCACAGACTCGATCGGGTACGTTCCGGCAAAGGCTCTTTTCTGCTCGTCAGCGGAGAGGTAGGAATCGGGAAGTCGTATCTCACGCGTGCTTTTCTCCGCGAACAGGCCGAGGAGATCTCCATTTTCTCGGGTGAATGTTATCCGGGTGAGCAGCAGCCACCCTATCAGCCGATTCTCGATGCCCTCCAACCCCTGATTCGGCAGATGAATTCCCCGGATTCCGAACCCCCCGACTGGATCGTAACTCTCTCGCCGTTCTTTCCCCAACTTATATTTTCCGGCCGAAACGAGATGCAGGACAAGCTGCTGGAAACCGCCCCCGGGACGTGGTTCCAAGGTTTTTTTAGAGCGTTCACTACCTTGAGCGGCGACTCTCATCCAAGCGTGCTGCATTTAGAAGATCTGCAGTGGGCAGACAGCGCCACCCGCGCTTTTCTGGTCTACCTCGTCCGGCGGCTGGCCGAAACGCCGATGCTGGTGATGGGGACTTTTCGTTCCGAAGATCACAAAGCGTTGAGTGAACTGCGCTATAACCTCTCTCGCGCCGGCTCCTTCCACGAACTGCATATACGGGGTTTCGATGCCCAGACCACCTATGCGTTCCTTCAACTGGCGAGCGGCAACGTTAAGTTCAACACTGGCATCGCAAAGCGCCTGTACGAAATAAGCGGGGGCAACCCGTTCTTTCTCCTGGAACTGCTGCGCTCGCAAAAGATCGAACGCATCAACGACCCTTCGCTCGATTGGACGGCAGCGGAACTGCCAGAAACGATCTTGCAAGCGCTGGACGACCGCGTGAGGTCTCTGAGCCCACACGCACGCCAGGTGCTGGAAGCCTGCGTCGTGCTCAGCAAAGAGTTGAAATTCGATTTGATTCGCCGGATTGCCGGCCGGAGCGAATTGGAAACCATCGATGGTCTCGATGAACTGCAGCAAAAACAGATCCTCTACGAGCAGGATGGCGTCTATTATTTTTCACACGGCATCCTGCGCCCGGTCGTGTACCAGAGGATGAGCACCTGGCGCCGCCGACTGCTTCACAAGCGTGCCGGGCTGGAGCTCGAGATCGAACATCCCGACGATTTCGTCCTTCTCGCCTGGCATTTCGAACGCGCCGACCCTGCCCTTTCGGATAAAGCGCTGGACTATCTTATCCGGGCTGCGGATCGAACACGCGGAATGTACGCCCCCCAAGAAGCGATTGGTCTGTACCGCCGGGCGCTGACCTTGCTGCAGGAAAAGGAAGAGCATGCCAGGACCGCCAGAACGTGGATGAAGTTGGGTCTGGTGCAGCAAATCGCTGGCGATTATCAGAGCGCCCAGAAATCTTACGCCGCGGGTTTCGATATGTGGCAGCGGCCGCTTTCCACACCGGAAGCGATCTCACCGTCGCGTAACGGGAAATCACTGCGCATGGAGTGGCGTGAACCCACGACACTCGATCCTGCCTATGCCCGGGATACCACTTCCGCAGCCATAATCGATCAGCTTTATCGAGGTCTACTGGAACTCAACCCTGATCTGGGATTGATTCCTTCCATTGCGGAGCGCTTCGAGATCGATCGAAGCGGCTGCCGCTATACCTTCAAGCTTCGAAAAGACGTCAACTGGAGTGACGGTACGCCGGTGACGGCAGATGATTTCGCCTGCGCCTGGAAGCGCGTTCTCGATCCAAAGTACGCATCCCCCAACGCCAGCAGGTTATACGACATCAAAGGCGCACGCGCATTCGCAGAAGGAACGCTTTCTGACACGAAAGACGTCGGCATTCATACCCTGGATGAGCACACGCTTGTTGTGGAGCTTGAAGCGCCGTGCAGTTATTTCCCTTATCTGCTGAGTCATCACGCCACTTATCCCGTGCCTCGCCACGTCCTCGACGGCCGGGATGAGCACGATTTCACGACGCAGCCGCTCTCCTGCGGTCCCTTTCTCCTGGATACCTGGAACAAGGGCAGAGACATCCGCTTGATTCGTAACCCGACTTATCACGGCCAATTTGGCGGGAACATCGAGCAGGTTTTGCTTACGACCGATATGGATTGGCACGCCAGTCTTGCCGCCTATGAAGAGGATCAAATCGACGTCCTCTCGGCGACGCGCGCCGAAACAACGGATCTGGTCCGTGCCCGCAGCCGCAACGCACAGGACTACATCTCTGCGCCCGCTTTTCTCACGACGTATCTGGGTTTCAACCTGCGCCAATCTCCATTCGGCGATCCCCGTGTACGCAGGGCTTTTGCACACGCCATTGACCGGCACGAGATGGCATCCATGGTCATGCAGGGACTCATCTTTCCAGCCGGCGCGGGACTCGTACCGCCGGGGCTTCCGGGAGCGACGCAGGCGATGGGGCATGCATTCGATATCGAACGGGCGCGCGAACTGCTGTGCGAGGCAGGCTATCCTGAAGGGAGTAGGTTCCCCAGCGTGCGATTCCTTTCCTTTAATGGAAGTGAAACGCGTGTGGAATATATCTGCAAGCGGCTGAAGGAGGACCTGGGAATCGACGTCCACGGCGAGACGCTGGAATTCGGCGTCCTGCTTCGAAGACTCGACGCGCTCGAGGTCGACATGTTTCTCATCGGCTGGCTGGCCGATTTCCCCGATCCCATCACTTTCCTGCGCGACTGCCCCTTTATGAACTGGACCGGCTGGTCGAATCCGGAGTATACCTCGCTCATCACCAAAGCTTCCCAGAGCGTGGACACGAACACCCACATCCGCCTTTGCCGGCAGGCGGAAGACATGCTCATCGACGAATCCCCGATCGTGCCCATCAACTATGCCAGGCACAACCTGCTGGTTAAACCGTGGGTTACGCGCTTCTCGCCACCGGTCATGGGCGTGTGGTTCTTCAAGGACGTTGTTGTCACCTCTCACTAGACTCGGCTTCCCCATCGCTGTCAACAGTTTGTAAACATGTATCCGTAGACTGTGTGTAAGGCTTCCGACTCGCTTTTCATCGGATGGTCACACACGGATGGTGAAACGGATGGCGAATCAGGAAACGTACGATTCCTTTTTCGTGCGGCTTATCAGGCAAGGGACCGGGTCATCTCTCGCAGCGGAGAACGGTATCCGCTTCGAGATCGAACACTTCCAAAGCGGAGAGATTTTGATACTCGAAACACAAGAGGCGTTTTTCGACTTCTTCCGTTCCTTCACCGCACGGCTGGCATCCAGACGGGACTCGGAGTGAGCCAGGAGCATCAGCCGTCGCCGGCTGATGCGGCGGTCCGTGCATTCATCAGGAGGGTCACGATGAAACGACGTTTTACACCATGGAGAGTCAGCTTCCTCCTTTGCGCACTTGCATCGATAACCGCGGGATGCGGGCAGAGCGCAGCCCAAGGCGGGACGTTTGCCTGGCTCGACGTCCCGCTGAATGATTTAACCATACCGCTGGGGCAGGAAATCCGGATCGAAGGGCATGCGTCCGATCCCACCGGTGTTTCCCGCGTGGAGATCTGGGTCAATCAGGAATTAACCTGGACGCTGGACGACCTTTCCACCAGCGGAGACTTTGTGAGGTTCTCACAATCCTGGATCCCGCAGGAGGAAGGCGATTATTTCATCCTCGCCGCGGCCTCCGGCAACGGAGGCGAAAGCAGCACACCCGCTTCCGTTATCGTCCACGTCGGGCGGCTGCCCGTCGTCGCGCTCGTGACGGAAGAATCAATCGAGGAACCAGATCCACCCACGCCCACGCCGGTAACCGATCTACCCGAGACGATCGTACAGTTCTGGGCCGATCCGCTGCAGATCGAAGCCGATGCGTGCACCCTGCTGCGCTGGCACGTGGAAAACGCAGAGAAGGTCGTGCTGGGGAGCACCGAGGTTTCCGAACAAGGCAGCTATGAAGTGTGCTTATGCGAGAGTACCAGCTACCGCCTGACCGTTACAGGGCTCGACGGAAACGCTGAGGAATTCAAGGTGTCGATTCCGGTGAGCGGCACTTGTGCCCCACCGACGATGGAAATCGATGAGACCCCGCCTGCGGCCCCTGCGCTGCTGAAACCACTCGACGGATCGGACCTTGGCCCTGTCGCGGACGCGATCCTGCGCTGGAACGCAGTCTCGGACGAAAGCGGGATTGCCCAGTATCAAGTTCAAGTCCAGCGACACAGCGGCGACAACGACTGGACGGCCGCTCCCGGTAATCCGTGGACGGGCTTGGCCGATACGCAGCTGCTGTTGACCGTCGAATACGGCTACACCTACCGCTGGCGCGTGCGGGCCGTCGACGGCGCGGGCAACGCCGGTCCGTGGTCCGGATGGTTCACGTTCAAGGTTCCTCTCACATAAGGAGATCGAAGGATGAAGACGAACATTCCCTTGCATGATCGTGCTGTGCGCTTGATTCGAATTGCGGGGTCTTTGATGCTGGCGCTCCTGCTGCTTTTGATCGCAGGTTATCTCTTGCGGACGCGGGAGCGAAAAGCATATCCCTTGGTCTCGATTCAAAGCCCGGGAAATCACGAACATATCGCCCTGGGCGATCTGGCGGATGTCCACGCTTCGGCGACGTCGCCTGCCGGCGTCGAGCGCATCGAGCTGTGGGCCGACGGCGTTTTCATCGATGTGACGGGAATAACCGGGAAAGAAACACACTCCCTCCTGGTCTTGAACGCGGGCTGGGAACCCAGGACGCTGGGACGGCACATCCTGGTTGTGCGTGCTACATCCTCCGCGGGCGTTGAAAGCCAGGCGACGGTCTACGTCGAGGCGGTTGAAGGTCATGGCAAGATGGCCCAATACATGCTTGCAGAAGGCGAGACCCTGGAGCAGGTCGCCGCAGATCATGGCGTAGACACAGATGAACTGATCGACATGAATCCCGGCCTCGATCCGCTCGAAATCGAGAGTGGGGATTTCGTGAACGTGCCGGGAGGAGACTCCAGTGTTGGCGG
>DAOUEE010000019.1:0-1763 GCA_034430695.1 Anaerolineales bacterium
TCCCCGACCGTTAATTCGACGTCTAACCCCTCGAGATTATCTTTTAAACCCGTGGAGAGATCGTCCAACACGCGGACCGTATCCCCTTCTTCGAGTAACGCCCGTACCAGATGGGACCCGATGAAACCCGCACCGCCGGTTATCAACGAAAGCGTCAAGTTACACTCCTTTAAACCCAACGATCGAGCCGATCGTGCGTATTACGATCCATAAATCCAACAACACGCTGCGATGCTTAATATAGTACAGGTCGAATTCAAGCTTTTCGGCCGAACCCTCCACCGAAGCCAATTTCCCACCATTGATCTGCGCCCAACCACCGATACCCGGTTTCACGAGTAAGCGAGCCCGATAGAAAGGAATCTGTTCCTCCAGCTCGGTGATCAATTCGGGGCGTTCGGGGCGAGGTCCAACGAGACTCATATCCCCAAGCAGCACGTTTAAAAACTGCGGAAATTCGTCCAGGTGGGTTTTGCGTAGAACGATGCCGACACGAGTCGTCCGTGGGTCGCCATTCTTCGCCCAACGCGCCACCCCGTCGGCTTCAGCATTCTGGAACATCGTGCGGTATTTCACAATGCTGAACGGACGGCCGCCCTGACCCGAGCGTTCTTGTGTGAAGAGAATCGGCCTGCCGCTCTCCATGAGAATGGCCAGCGCCACCCAGGGGTACGAGAGGCAAAAAACGAGGATCCCCACCAAACCCCCGGTTATATCGATCAGCCGCTTGACGAGCAAGTAAAAACTGGAAACACTCAATTCATCCACAAACGATCGCAGCAGCCAATCGGATTCCAGGTGGTGAATGGGCAGCCGCTCCAGCAGTTCTTCGTAAGCCACAGGCATGCGCGTGATCTGGATGCCATGCTCCTGTGCATCGAGCAGCGCCTGGAACATCTCGCCCGACATCGGACCCTGAATAGCGACGATCAGATCGGTTGCCGCCTGGGCATCGATCAGTTCCAGCAGGCTTGCGTGATTCCCCATGACGCGCAGACCGT
The DNA here is from genome assembly GCA_034430695.1 of Anaerolineales bacterium. Classification (GTDB taxonomy): domain Bacteria; phylum Chloroflexota; class Anaerolineae; order Anaerolineales; family E44-bin32; genus WVZH01. Next base: position 1,002 of record DAOUEE010000019.1, read on the forward strand.
CGATCACCGCGCCCTGTTTATCCGCATCATCGTCCACGAAACCCAGAGTGTGAAACGGAGGGGTTTCGATGCTTTTTATCGCGCTGTACAGTGTACGGCCGGCATTGCCTGCGCCAACGATGAGAACACGCCGCAGGAACGCCGGCGCAGTAAAAATCCGTAAGTACACCCATCGCCATAGAAGCGTCATGCCGACCGCCAGGCCGAGGAAGTAGAGCACGCCTCGCCTTGGCAGAGAACCGGGTTGGGATGAAAAATACACGACCAGGTAAAGGATCACCCCACCCGCCGCAGCGATTAAAACCCCGCGAATCGTCTCTCGCCACGATCCGGCTCGCTGCATGTTATAGAGATTGGTCATCAACAAAACCCAAATCGGAGGCAGCAAGATGAACCAGGAAGCGCGTTCAACGATGAAGTCCCAGGAGAATCCAAGCCAATCGAACTGCGCCCACAACGTCAGTGCAAAAAACGTCGCCAGCGAAGATGCGAGCAAATCTCCCAGTATCAATATGGCGCGGCGTTCCTCGTTCCGCAACCCACGGTGACGCTTTCGCTGTTCCTGTACCTTCAAGCGCTTCTCCTTCCCCAGCAGGTAAGCATACTCCAGATAAAAGCGCCGCCCCAGCAAAAATGCATCGTCCACAGCGCGAGCGGTAAACCAATCACGAGTCCAAGATCCTTACTACGGAGCGCCGAGATGCATCCGGCGATGCAGGTTATCACGAAGTAGGTTCCCAATACACCAGCCAACAACCACCA
>DAOUEE010000020.1:0-5099 GCA_034430695.1 Anaerolineales bacterium
TCGCCGAAACCGGTCTGCGCATGATCACACCCCTCCTCCCCAAACAGGCAAAGTCTGTCCTCGCCAGCCTGCTGGAACGGGAACCCATCATGTCTCCTCGCTTCCAATGGAATCTGCTCGAACCGCTGCGCAGCCTGGAGATCGTATGGGGTAACGGCGAAAAATTCTGGAGTGGAAGCGGTTTCTTCCATCTCGACAACGAAGACAGTTGGAAGCAAGGCCTGGTGCCTCTCAACGGGCCGGGTCCGGGCCAGCTGGACTTCTACAAGATGGTATCGGCGGCCCAAGGGAGCATGGGGATCGTCACCATGGCCTCGGTAAAATGCGAGGTACTTCCGGAATTCCGCAAAACGTTCCTCATCCCCGCAGCCCAACTCGATGAATTGATCGATCCCATGTACCGCCTGCTGCGGTTCCGCTTCGGTGATGAGCTGTTCATCGTCAACCGCAATTGTCTGGCGCTCATGCTCACCCGGGAAGCACACCAGATGCAATCGCTCAATGAGACTCTGCCCGCATGGATGATGATCGCCGGCATCAGCGGAGGTCACATCCTGGCACACGAGCGGGTTCAGGCGCGCGAAGATGACATGCGGACCATCATCGAGCAAGCCGGCCTGCGTATGCTGGCTGACGTCCCTGGATGCAGCAGCAGCGAACTGCAGGACGTTATCCTCAAGCCTTGCGGAGAACCGTATTGGAAGTTGAGGTACAAGGGCGGGTCACAGGAAATTTTCTTCCTGACCCATCTCGAGCGGACACCCGCCTTCACCTCGGAGATGAACGAGCTGGCGATCCAGTGCCGTTATCCCCCATCAGACCTCGGGGTTTACATTCAACCGCTGCATCAAGGGGTGTACTGTCATTGTGAGTTCATGCTGCCTTTCGACCGGCAGAATGCGGATGAAAGAGCGCGGACCGAATCTCTGTTCCGGGAGGCGAGTCTGAGATTTTTCAAACAGGGCGCGTATTTCTCACGCCCGTATGGGATCTGGGCCGGCATGGTGTACAACGGCGATGCCCGGACGACGATCGTCACGCAGAAGGTCAAACGGATTTTCGACCCCAACAACGTCATGAACCCCGGCAAACTCTGCTTCTGAGTGCTGCGTGTGTGTAGGAGAGTGACATGACATTGGAAGATTTCGCGCCGGAAATGGATCGCTGCAGCTCGTGTTCCTACTGCAAGTGGATCCCCTTCGATCAGGTGAAAAGCTGGAGATTTGCCAAGAACTGCCCCAGCATCGCGTATCACAATTTCAACAGTTATTCTGCCCGCGGCCGGTATGCCGTCGGCCGCTCCCTGCTGCGAGAACAATCCAGCGTTTCGGAGACCGTCAAGAAGATCGCCTTCACGTGCCTGACCTGCGGCGCCTGCGACGTCAGCTGCAAGATCTGCCGTTACAACCTGGAGCCACTCGAGATGGTGCGCGAACTCAAGTTCTCACTGGTGGAACAAGGCCACGAACTCGAAGCGCTGCGAGCCGTCCGTGAGAGTCTTGCAGCATGTAAAAATACCCAGCAGCAGCCCACGAGCAACCGCGGCGATTGGGCGAAAGACATCGATGTCCCCCGAATCGATGAGCAGCCCACGCCGATTCTCTTTCACGCCGGCTGCCGTTTGAGCTACGACAAGGAACTGCAGCAGGAAGCCAGGACTGCCGTGCAGATATTTCAAGCTGCCGGCGTAGATGTCGGCATCCGGGGAGATCAGGAGATCTGCTGCGGCGGCAGATTGTATTCCATGGGATATCGTCAGGAGTTCGAAAGCTGTGCCGAGACAAACCTGGCGGTCTGGGCGAAAGCCGGTGTAAAGACGGTAGTGACATCCTGCGCTGATGGCTATCACGCCTTCAAACGGCTGTATCCCCGTCTCGGATCGCAAGTGGAAGTTCTACACAGCGTGGAACTCCTCGACCGCCTGATCCAGGAAGGAAAGATCAAATTCCGTTCGGAAGTGCCCCTGACCGTGACCTATCACGATCCCTGCCATCTGGGCCGGCAAGGGGAGCCGTTCGTGCCGTGGGACGGCGTCGAGAAGAAGATCAAAGAGCAGATCGTGGTCTACGAACCCAGGAGACCCCGGTACAACGGTGCCTGGGGCATCTACGATCCGCCCAGGCGTATCCTGGAAAGCATACCCGGCTTGCGCCTGATCGAGATGGAGCGTATCCGTGAGTACAGCTGGTGCTGCGGCGCCGGCGGCGGCGTGCGCGAGGCCTATCCGCAATATTCCCGATGGACGGCATCCGAACGCATCGCCGAAGCGAAAGCCACGGGTGCCGAAGCGCTGGTCAGCGCCTGCCCGTGGTGTGAACGGAATTTCAAGGACGCCGTTCAGACGCAAAACGGAGGCATGAAGATATTTGACATCGTCGAACTGGTGCAAATGGCGATGTAGTGGAGGAAGCCGATGACATTATCGAAGGAGTTATACCGTGCTCTCGAAGACATCGTCGGCTCCGACAACCTGTCCGACGACCCGGCGGTGCTCGACTCCTACCGTTACTCGCTGGCGCACACCGCGATTCACCTCGGCCCCTACTTCGCCACCTTTACACCCCGTGGGGCGGCGGTGCTCCTTCCCGGGAGCACGGAAGAAGTGCAGGCGATCGTTAGACTCTGCAACAAGCACAAGATCAAGTTCAAAGCCTCCAGTACGTTCTGGTCCGCTCAGGGCTACCCCTCCACCGAAAACACCCTGCAGTTGGACATGCGCCGCATGGACCGCATCCTGGAGATCGACGAGAAGAACATGTTTGCCGTCATCGAGCCCGGGGTGATCGGGGCGACGCTTCAAGCGGAAGCGATGAAACTCGGCTTGAACACCCACCTGCCCGGCTCCGGATGCAGCTGTTCCATCCTGGCCGGCGCAACGTCGTATTTCGGATCGGGTCCGAGCAATCTGTACGGCGGCTGGCACTACGACAATTTATTGGCCATGGAGTGGGTGATGCCCACCGGCGATCTCTTCCGGACAGGATCGCTGGGTTCCAACTGCGGCTGGTTCTGCGGCGAAGGTCCGGGCCCGAGCATGAAGGGCATCGCCAGGGGATTCCTGGGAGCGAAAGGGGCGATGGGCGTCTTCACCAAGTGCGCCATCAAGCTCTTCGCCTGGCCCGGCCCGGAAAACCTTCCGGTCGAAGGAACCGTCCCCGCCTACGGCGTCTCACTTCCGGAGCTGTTTCGAGCCTATACGCTGGCGTTTCCATCGTGGAAAGCCTGGGCGGACGCGGCCTACTCGATATGGGACACCGGCATCGGCTACCTGGCTCACCGCCAGTTCAACATGTTCGGCCGCGATCTGAAGTACGCCATGGTGAAGATCCTCACCGATCCGACGAAAACGCTCGGTGATCTGGAACAATTGCTGCAGGATCCCGAGGTTCAAAAGGTGACGGATGAATCCACCCGCGACTTTCAAATCGTCCTGGCGGGAATGACGCCACGCGACATCGAATGGCAGGACCGCGTGCTGGACGAGATTCTGTCCCGGACGGGCGGCTGGAAGGTCGAGGCGATGAATTCGCCCGAAGTCAATCCCTGGATGCTGCTCTACCTGATCCGCCTGGGCCACAAGAATCTGAACCTCGTCTTCGGCGGATCCTACGACGGCTGTTTCGGTTTGCTGGGTGCGGCGGACCTCGGAGCCGCCAACGCCGAAGAAGCCGGCGCGTTCAAGAAAGAATGGGAGAAACGCGGGGCCATCGTGGCGGGCGGCGGTGATTGTATGATGGGACCGATCGGCGGCCAGGGCGGCGGCGGGACGTGCCTGTGGGAAAACTTCACCTGCTTCGATCCTTACGACAAGTTCTCCACCGATGGCACGCTGGAGTTCTTCGACGCCTGTACGGAATTCGGGCTGGAGAAGGGCTGGGGCGTCGGGATGGAGAAATGGAACGCGCAGGCCCGCGGTCCGGATGGCAAAACCCCGCCCAGGGAAGTGCGCGACAGGATCCATCTGTCCAACCCACAACCTTCCGCTTTCCGCTACCAGCACCGGATTCGGGAGACCTTCAACCCGAACGATCTGGGGGACGCGTATTACGAAACGCTGGAAGATTGAACCCGCCCACGTACGGCCGTTGAGACGGCAGATCGGATCTGCCGGATCCAGACGACTGGGCGGAGGAAGTTTTTCGATCGTGCTTCCGAGAAGACGATCTCCGCGTGCGATAGGAACCCCGGCCGCACCGGAAAGGAGAAGTGGCCATGGCCATCTTATCTGAACCGATCCAAGAACCAGTCGACCTCATGAACTTCGTCGGAGGCGAATTTGTGCCCTCCAGCGGAGCCACGAAGGAGGTCGTCAACCCGGCCACCGGAAAGGTGATCGCCAGGGTACCTGTATCGACCAAGGTGGACCACGACCGCGCGGTCGAAGCGGCGCTGGAGGCATACCCCGACTGGCGCAGCACGCCGCCGGTGGCAAGAGCCAGATGTCTCTTCCGCTTGAAGGAACTGCTCGAGGAAAACTTCGAAGAACTGAGCCGCATCCAAACCATGGAGCACGGCAAAACCATCGACGAGTCCCGCGGGGAGACGCGGCGCGGCATCGAGAACGTGGAAGTTGCCACGGGTATTCCCACGCTGATGATGGGCACCAACCTGGAGGACATCGCAACCGGCATCGACGAGTATCTCATCCGCCAACCGCTGGGAGTCTTTGGAATCATCGGACCGTTCAACTTTCCCTTCATGGTGCCGTTGTGGTTCGCGCCCTACGCGGTCGCGACGGGCAACTGTATCGTCCTCAAACCTTCTCCAGATACGCCCATCAGCCAGGCGAAGATCGTCGAACTGGCGGATGAAGCCGGAATCCCGCCCGGCGTCTGGAATGTGGTTCACGGGGAGAAGGACGTGGTATCGGCGATGCTGGACCACCCGCGTATCAAGGGAGTATGCTTCGTCGGTTCGACACCCGTGGGCAGGGATGTGGTCTACCGGCGCTGCGGCGAAACCGGCAAGCGGGTCATCGCCCAGACCGGCGCGAAGAACTTCGCCCTGGTCATGCCGGATGCCGACATCAATCGGACGGTAGCGGCCTGCATGACTTCTTTCTTCGGCAACACCGGCCAGCGCTGTCTGGCCAACGCCAA
>DAOUEE010000021.1:0-4379 GCA_034430695.1 Anaerolineales bacterium
GTTCGACGTGAATTTGCGTACCACTGAAGGTGTGCCAGATGCGCAGCGCATCGTCGCCCAGAGAGGCGAAGGCGTTCCCTTCCGGGAAAAACGAGACTTGCCGGACGGCGCTGTGATGGCCCTCGAAGGTGCGTATCAAATCACCGTTCGTAACGTCCCACAAATGGATCAGATTGTCGGCACCTCCGGAAAGCAGGGTTTGGCCATCGGGGGAGAAGGCCAGGCTGCGTACGCCGTCCGGATGTCCATCCAAAGTCAAATCGGGCTGATCGGCCCCGATCGTCCATACGTCAATCTTTCCATCGGGGTGGGCGACGACGAACTTTGGTTCGGTTGGGGAGGCTCCCATCATGGTGAATTCCCCGTCGATGTTCGACAGCAACTCACCGGCTTCCCAATCCCAAATCGAAAGCCAATACCGGGTGAGCGAAAGAAGATGTTCGCCGTCATGTGAAAATGCCAGTCCCAAAGTGGAGGGCGATTCGATCGTTTGCAGTAAAACAGTCGGGGTTCCCGGCGGCGCGAGTGTGCTGAGCTGTGAGGTGTCCCAGATCGTAATTTGTTCGTCGTCGAAAGCTGCGGCGATTCGCTGTTTATCGTAGGAGGCGGCGACGTTGGTTACGTCCACCGGCTCCAGGATTAAGCCCTCATACCAATATTCCTGCACTGCGCCGGTATAAAGGTAAACATCTGCAAACTCGGTATTCGTCACCACGACCATTAATTCACCGTCACCTGAATAGGCCAGGGGGTCAGGTATGGGGTCTTCGACGAATCCGGCGATATCTTCGGTCATATCCCCGATACGCACGATGGGCACCACGGATGTCGGAGTTTCGCTCGGCTTTGATTCCGTCTTGTTTTGACAGGCGATCAGCAGGGTCGGGCAAAGGATGACCATCAACAGGCAGCGCGTTGAGTTTCTCATCTTCTGACTCCTCAAGTTTGGAGGCCGGGCGTGGTGAAACGACAAAGACCCTGCGAGGAGGGTCTTTGTCGTTGATTCTTCATCGTTTAACTGGTCGAGATCGAGACGGCTTCATGCCATGCCTCGTGCTTTCACCATTATGGAGAATTTAAGCCTATTATAGCCTAAAATTTCCATTCTCCAGCACACCTTCGTCGAAGTGCAGGTGAAGCGGAGATGGGCGTCATTCACCTGCCGTTCCGATCGTCAGAAAAACACGTGCCTGTGCTCGTTCTCCGTCCCCGTCCGTGATAGTGTAAGTGATGATGACTTCGCCGGTGAATCCTTCCTCGGGTGTGTAGATGATCAGGCCATCTTGAATCTCGATCGTGCCCGAGGTTGGAAGCTCCTCGATGGCGAGCGAGAGCGGGGCGTCTCCCAGGCCTCGATCGTTGCCCAAGACGGTAATCTCCACGATTTGGTTCACTGCGGCGCTGAGTCGATCTTCGATGGCGACAGGGACGTCATTTACGGGGAGCACCTCGATTTGGACGATCGCCAATCCGGACTGCAGCCAGCCATCGGAGATGCGGTAGCTGAAGCGATCCTCTCCATGGAAATCCGCGGCCGGAGTGTACTCGAAGGAACCGTCCTCGTTCATGACCAATTCACCGAATTGCGGTTCTTCTACGACCGATATCTGCAGCGTCTGGCCATCGGTGTCGTGATCGTTGGCGAGAATGCCCGGTGCGTCGACGCGCAGGATTTCGTCCTCCAGCATTTCGTAGGAGTCGTCCACGGCAATCGGCGGAGAATTCGTGGTGACCACCGAGATCGACACCTTGGCGATGTTGGATGTGTTTTCGCCGTCCGAAATGCGGTAAGTGAATGCATCCTCTCCGCTGAAGTCCGTTTCCGGCGTATATATAAACGAACCGTTCGTTTTGAAGGATAAGACTCCGTGCGAGACGTTGTCGACGAGCATTGCGGTCAATTGGGAAGGATCCCAATTCAATCCGCTCTTATCGTTGCTCAAGATGCCCGGCGCAGGGACGTTGAGCTTTTCGTTGCGAGGGGTTTCGTAGGCGTCTGGGTTCGCAACAGGCATCTGGGTCGGTGGATTGAGAAGCTTCCACCAGAATTCGACCTCGGCGGCGCCGCTGCGTTCGTAATACTCCACATCCAGACGCGTCGATCCGGAAAGCGAGAGATCCACGCAGTAATCCTGGCTGGCGTCATTTGTGTGCCATTCATCGAGCACCAGCTTGCCGTCTACCTTGAGGCGGATCCCGTCGTCTGCGCGGGCGCACAGGCGGTAGTTCCCCGCTGTGAATTCTATGATGCGACTCCAGCGTGCGGAGAAGTCGTCCTTCGGCAGGCCCAGCGCCGGGGAATTCTTGCCCCAATCGAAGTCGATCTCGGATACTTGTTTGACCAGGGCCCAGGAGCTATCCAGCGATCGGTTGAACCAATACTTGCCGACCCAGTAATTCTGGTTGTCGGGGTGTATGATCTCGGAATCGAAGCGGATGCGCGCCTCTCCGGAACGCTCGAAGTACTCGAGTTTCAGGTCGTGCTTGCCCTCCGCCATGCGGAGATCGACGCTCACGCTGTGGAGCGGATTTGGCGCCCACGAATCGATGACCAGGCGATCGTCCACCCACAAGCGTACGCCATCGTCTACGCGGATCGTAAAGCGATAGAAAGCCTCATCGAACTTCAGGGTCCGTGTCCAACGTATTGAGAAGTGATCATCCGGAAGGGATGAAGCAGGCGAGGCGGCTTTCCAGTTGAAATCGATCGACTTGTCGTTACGGATCAGGACGGGGTCTCCGCTGAGATTCTGATTGTCGAAGTAGACCCCGCGCCACTCATGGATCTCGGGCTCGGTGACGATTTTCACCCAGACCGGTGAATTTCCATTGTCCCCCGTGCCGAAGAGTTGGCCGCTAGCGTTGCGCAGCATCCAGAAACCCCAGAAGCTTCCTTGTGTTTGAGGCGCCTGGAGATTGAGGGTCAGATCGACCGTCTGTCCCGGTTCTACGCTGGCGTGCATGGGAATCACGCTCGCTGCGCCCATCCGGTATCCAGACTGAAAGGTGAGCGCGTATTCGCTCGTCCAGGTGCAGGTACCGCTGTTGCGCAGGCGCCATACCTTGGAGAAAGATTTGCCCGCATCGATGTATGTTCCGTCGGGAACGGTCACGTCCTTGACGAACGCAGCCGCATCGCTGCAACTTGACGACGACGAGGGCGTGGGTGAAGGTGTGGCTGCAGGGTTCGTGTCCTCGGGATCGTTGAATGGATCGTAACCGAAGTTCACGTTTTCGCGCTGTTCGTTGACCTGCAGCGTTAGCGATTGCATGCCGCGTGTGTTTTCGTCGACGCCCAGGGGAAAAGTCCATATCCCCGTTTCTGTTTTCGCAGGCTGGCCTGAACCATCCTGAACGACGGCACGAACGCAGTACGTGCCTGGTGCCAGACCCTGGAAGGTGTATCTGCCTGCTGCGTCCGTCGTCGTCGATAAAACGGTGTCGGCAGAGCAGAAACCGTATCCCAATTCGACGGAAACGCTCGCCAGTCCGGTTTCACCGGTTTCAAACACACCGTTGGCCACATACACGTCCAGGACTCGATCGTCGATACAACCAGCGGGCAGCGGCTCATCTTTTTCCAGATTGGCACAGAGATCGTGCCATACGTAACCTGAAATGGAAGCGGTGTTCAGCGGCGTCGACGTATCCGTGGGCGCTACGGGCGTGACGTTTTCAGTAAGGGGGAAACTACAGCCTGTAAGCACGAGTGTGGTGAGAACCGCGATGACCCATCCCCACATCTTCATGCGGGGAGAAAAAGATATAGATGTGTGTTTATCATTCAAATTCAAAAGCGAATTAGCGTTCATAGCATGATCTCCATATTGAATTGAAATCCAGCAGCGAGTTTCTCAGGCCGACGTGGTCCGTTTGAGACTGCGGCGGTTGGATTGAGCTTGTGCTCACTGCTGTAGCCATGTAAACGAGCGGGCGATTCCGATTGGGCCGTGGTTGACTCAGCCTCGTGAAGCACCCGCTCGATGACGGAACGATCGGTCGCGACGAGCGGCAGTTGATTGACATCGATTTGTTTTAATGAAGCGGCTCTTTTACGTGCTTGATGCCGCAGGACATCCCTGCGGCGTTTTATCTGCAGAGCCGCCTCGGTGTTATCGAAGGTCACGATATCGATAGGCCGGGCAAACGGCAGCAGTGCGCCGGCCGATGCGACGGTCTGGAAAATAATGGATACGCCTCTATACAGGTTCATGCTCGTCTCCTTCCTCGAAAAACCAATCGAAGCATTCATGCTCACAGTCTACGGGGAAGACGTTGGACAAACACCCATCCAGCGGCCGAACTTGCCGGGGCCCAGGCGAGGTAAATCGCCCTCGTCCACCTGGACAGGTCGGGTTTGACCCTGTCGGATGATGAAA
>DAOUEE010000022.1:0-6252 GCA_034430695.1 Anaerolineales bacterium
ATGATTACGAAGTACGCCGGGAGGACAGCGTTACAGTAGTCCGCCGGGTAGCACCATGTGGATAGAAAATGGGTTTTTATCCATCGGACATCCAGCCAACGATCGAGCACGACCAGAATCGGCGGGAAAAAGGTCAGAAACAGAATCACGAAAGTCATCACGTTTCCTCGAAGAAACCTGGTATCGGAAAAACGTGATGGTGTACGCCAAACGGCTTGGATCGCGTGCTGCACTCTAGACGACATCTTGATTCAGATCATCACCTGCAGTGTGGACGACAGCAGATGCTGGAATGCTGCCGCTCAATTGGTCCATTGCAGTGGCGTCAGGATTCCAGGCCACGGTGATAAGCGCGATCGTCGTACGATATTTTTCCATCGACATCGAGGATATTATACGGTTGAAGTACATTCCCGCTATCCATGACGCATGATGGGCGCAACAATGAATTGGTCCAGCCTGGCGTGCAGTTTACTCAGGGGTGGATGACATTCGAGTCGAGGTGATTCTGTATCGGATTCTCCGCGACTGTCTGAGTTGCAGATGGGGATTGCGTAATCGGGGCGGTTGGTTCGGGCTGCGTACCTTCGATGGCGGGCAATGAAGCAGAGATCCGATCCCGCATCGCGGCAGTCAGACGTTTCACCATGACCGCCTGATCACATCGAGGGGCAAAACCGAGATCCTTGAGACTGCGGCTCAAGCCAGCCTGGTATGAACGCACACAGAAATAAAGCGATTTTTGCGCACTTATGTTCACTTGCTTCAGGAAACTGATCAGCAAGTCTTCCGTTTGTTCGACCGCAGGATGAATGTAAGCTTGTGCCCAGAGACCTCTGGGGCCGTCTTCCATTTCCAGATACCCAAGCAGTTCATCTTGCTGCCAGTGGACCAGGCTGCGGTTGTTCGACAACGGTGGGGCTTCAACCTGCTGGACCAACGCCGGCACCAGATTGTGGTACAGGCTGCGAATCGCCGCTGCGTCGGTTTCCGTTTCGAGACGCCAATCCACGTCGTTTCTCTCCGGGTCGATTGAAAGTGGACCGGAATGTTGCCAGATTCTCTGACGGGCATAAACGGCGAAACCCGCTCGGCGCAAGAGCTCGAAGGCGGGGCTGTACTCGTCGATTTCGGCAATCAGGTGATGGATGTTTTGCGATCCAGCAGCCCGACTCAGCGCATCGACGAGATTTAAACCCGGGGACAATGAGAGCGCTTCAACCGGACCGAGAAATGTGAGACGCGCGAACACGTGGCGGATCTGACGCGTGAATTGTCCCACGGCGATGGCGTCGTCCGAGCGGGCGATCAAGGTACATGTGTTTTTACTGCGTGAAAATGGATCCGACAGCGCATCATGAAAGGCATCCGGGCCTCGCGTGCTGTCGAGTTGGGAGTCAAGGCACAAGCCATGGCTGCGCAATCGATGCAGCATTGCCAGATCTCGCCAATGTATCGGCCGTATCATGCGCAATTCATCCTTCCACGAGATCTAGAAAATAGCGATGGAAGCGATCGTCGTGCGTGAGTTCGGGATGGAAGCTGGTAGCAAGCAAACGGTCTTGCTGCGCAGCCACGACGATCTCGGGTGAGCCATTTTCTACCGGCAAGCGCGCGAGTACTTCGACAGTCTTCCCCGTACGTTCGATGATCGGTGCACGGATGAAGACGGCCGGGAAGGGTTCCTGTGGGGATTCCAGCGCGGGGACACTTATATCGCATTCGAAACTGTCGAGCTGTCTGCCGAAGGCATTACGTTCTATGGAAATATCCATCAACTTTAACAGCGGTTGCTTCCGCTGGATGTCACTCGCGAGCAAGATTGCACCTGCGCAAGTCCCCCAAATCGCATGTCTCTTTCCGAAGCGCTTGATGGGATCCATCATTTTATACTGAATCGCCAGTTTCCCGATGGTGGTAGATTCGCCGCCGGGGATGATGAGACCATCAATCTCCTCAAGCTGTTCCGGCAGGCGAACTTCGGCGGTTTCCACGCCGATTCTGCGGAGCATCACGATGTGTTCCGCGAAATCGCCTTGAAGCGCAAGAACACCGATCTTCACGAATCTGCAACTTTCCGCTTTCCACTCCAAGATTCGATCTCGATGGCAAAGACGGTGGTTCGCTTGATTTCGTTGTGGGTGATGGGACGATAGTCTTCTCCAGATATGTGCTCCGGAAAATACTTTTCCAGAAGGCCCTGCAGTGCGAAACGAGCTTCCATTTCGTCCTCGACAATTCTGGCCACTCCGAAGACACAGACGCTGTCGTACGCTACACTGAACTCGTAAGCTTTATCGGCAGGGAGCAATTTCCCCATCGTCGCCACACTGGCACTGACCTTGGGGTTGGATTCCACGTTCTCGCGCGTGCGGCCCTCGGCGGCGGTGTGGAAGTAGAGGGCATGTCGATCGGGATCAAACCAGTACAGATTGGGAAGGACGTAAGGTTGATCGTTTGAGCAAGTCGCCACGAACGCGACCTTTCCTTCGCGCAGCATTGCGGCGATGTCGTCATCATCGATAACTGCCCGGTCACTGCGCCGGATCTCTACTCGCTCATCTTGTGTGCGAGGCTCGCGGTCCGGGGAAGTTACCAACCGCGTACCGCCAGCCGCTCCGCTTCGGGAAGCTCGCTCACGCCGATGCCGACCATGGCCTCCCCGAGGCCGCGACTCACTTCGGCGAGAATCTTGGGATCTTGGTAGTGGGTCGTCGCCTCAACGATCGCCTTGGCGCGCGCCGCGGGCTCTCCGGATTTAAAGATACCCGAACCAACGAAGACGCCATCCACACCGAGCTGCATCATCAGCGCAGCATCGGCCGGGGTGGCGATCCCGCCGGCGGCAAAGTTGACCACGGGCAGGCGTCCAAGCTCTTTGGTTTCCTTGACCAGGCCAAATGGAGCGCCGTTCGTTTTGGCAAAGGCCATAAGCTCTTCATCGGGCATGTTTTCAAGGCGCCGAATATCACCGAGCACGGACCGCGCGTGGCGCACGGCTTCCACGATGTCACCGGTTCCGGCTTCGCCTTTCGTGCGGATCATGGCGGCACCTTCCCCGATACGCCGTAAAGCTTCGCCCAGGTTGCGGCAGCCACATACGAAAGGGATCTTATAGGGATGCTTATCGATGTGGTTAGCTTCGTCTGCCGGTGTGAGCACCTCTGATTCGTCGACGTAATCCACGCCGAGCGCCTCGAGGATTTGTGCTTCAACGAAATGGCCGATACGGCATTTGGCCATCACGGGTATGGTTACGGCTTCCATGATTTCGAGGATGAGTTTCGGGTCGCTCATGCGAGCCACCCCGCCCTGGGCACGTATGTCTGCAGGGACGCGCTCCAACGCCATCACGGCAACGGCGCCCGCATCCTCAGCGATGCGAGCGTGTTCCGCCGTGACCACATCCATGATCACGCCGCCTTTGAGCATCTGCGCCAAGCCTTTTTTCACGGCAAAGGTACTGACTTGCTTTTCCACACTTTCCTCCCACGAAGGCATTTCGTCCCTCACTGCGATTTTACCACGCCGACGGATTCAACAGCAATGAACCCAGCTTCGCGCGGAAGTTTACAAGCCCATCGCAGATGCATGAAATACCGGGTTTCATCTCCTCGATAGAGCTTGACAACATTGATAATGATAGTACAATTAGTACAATGAGACAATTGGTACAATGCTCACGATGTTCCTAGAACTCGATTTTCGAAGCCACACGCCGATCTACGTTCAGATCGTAGAACGCATCAAACACCTGGTCGGCACAGCGGCACTCAAGCCGGGGCAGCAGTTGCCAACCGTGCGGCAACTGGCGACGGATCTACGGGTGAACTTCAACACCGTAGCACGCGCGTATCGTATCCTGGACGAGGCAGGCGTGATATCGACGCAGCAGGGACGGGGCACTTTCGTTCTCGAACCGCCTCTTCCGGACGATGCAAAACGAATGCGCGACGCCGCGCTCGATGCGATAACTCGCTCCTATCTGTATGAGGCGCACCGCCTGGGCTTCGAACCCGAAGAAGTCGAAGAGATTGTGGAAAATCTGCTTGCAAATTGGCGAGATGAAGGCTCGCCACCGGACGAACTCTAAAATTGGAAAGAAAACCCTGAAAGGACCAAGGAAGGTGTGAGATGATACAAAGAGCATCACAAATTTCACGAAGGAAAGAAGGAAGAACGCAGCAGAGGAATATCATCCGTGTTCCCACCGTTGCGGTTGCATTGTGTTTAATAATATTCGCGATCTCCATATTAATGGCACAGTTGATGCGGAAAATCAACGCCCCGGACTGGACAGTCACAGCAATTATGGTGGGGGTCAATCTGATTGGCCTGTTCCTTCTATTCGGGGTGAAAGTGGCCAATCAATGGGAAAAAGCCGTCGTGCTGCGTTTTGGACGATTCGTGGGATTGCGCGGTCCCGGATTGTTTCTCATAGTACCCATCGTCGATCGAGCGTCCACCTGGATCGATCACCGCGTGATGGTCACCCCATTCAGCGCCGAGAAAACGCTAACCAAGGACACCGTTCCCGTCGACGTCGATGCGGTGCTGTTCTGGATGGTGTGGGACGCCGAGAAAGCCGCCCTCGAGGTGGAAGACTACCAGATGGCGATCGCCTGGGCTGCACAAACTGCCCTGCGGGAAGTACTCGGACAGATGAATCTGGCGGACATCCTGGTCGGCAGGGCGCGTATGGACAAGGAATTGCAAAAAATCATCGACGAAAGGACGACTCCGTGGGGAATCACCGTCCAATCGGTGGAAATCCGGGATGTCGTCATCCCGCAAGATTTGGAAGATACCATGAGCCGCCAGGCGCAAGCCGAGCGCGAACGCCAGGCCCGTGTTATATTGGGCGAATCCGAGCTGCAGATTGCCCAATCGTTTGCGGACGCTTCGCTGGCGTACAAAGATAATCCGACCGCATTGCACTTGCGGGCGATGAACATGCTCTTCGAAGGCCTGAAACAGCAGGGTGCCCTGGTAATCGTACCTTCCAGCGCCGTCGATACGATGAATTTGGGCGCCATTGCGGGCGTGACTTCGCTTGCCAGCATCGGCCTGGCGGGCGGGCAGGGTGAACAGGAGCGGAAAAAGTGAACGCGCAGTGGGAGTATACCGTCGAGGTATTGGGAGGTTCGTTGCGCGCCACCCGCCCGGAAGAATTGGCGGATTTACTCAACCAGGCCGCCGAGGAGAACTGGGAGCCCATGCAGATACTGCCGCGCTCATCTAACGGAAATCAGTTGATGGTCGTATTGCGACGGTCCTCCCAATCCCGTTCGCGCGAGCGAAAAAGAGTCTGGCCGTAGCGGGTTACGTTTCACGTGAAACGTCGAGTCGTTGCGTCTGCGAATTACCCGGCTGCTCATGCCGTCGCAGGCGAACCGCAAGCTGTAGCTACTGATCCGGGAGCGATCAATGGACGTGTTTTTCCACTCACTCAACGCACTCGTAATGATCGGACTGCCCATCATGTTGGGAGTCATCTTCGTCAAACGCCTCCGCGTGGAATGGCGGCTGTTCCTGGTCGGCGCTGCGACGTTCGTCGCCAGTCAGATCGGGCATCTTCCTTTCAACTCGTTTGCCCTGCCCGGGATCTTCGAATTCCTCGGTTTTTCCGTGCAGCAAACGGGGTTTCCACTCATTGGAGCCGCGCTCGCCGCGGGGCTTTCGGCCGGCATATTCGAGGAAGGCGCCAGGTACTTCGTCTACCGCTTTTGGCTGCGAAAAGAGCGCTCCTGGCGTGAAGCCCTGATGTTCGGCCTGGGGCATGGCGGCGCCGAGGCGATCATTCTGGGCGGCCTGGCGACCTATGGATTGCTCCAGGCTATCGCACTGAGAGGCGCGGATCTTGCCTCCCTCTTACCCGCAGACCGGGTGGCACAAGCGGCGGCACAGCTCGAGGCGTATTGGAGCATGCCCTGGCACGCCTCACTGCTCGGCGCCGTCGAACGTTGTTTCGCCTTGACCATTCAGATCAGCCTGGCCGTTCTCATGCTGCAGGCGTTCACCCGCAAGCAAGTGCGCTGGGGGATTGCGGGGGTTCTTTGGCATACCTCGATCGATGCACTTTCGGTTTTTGCGTTTCGTATGTGGAACGCTTATGTTGCAGAAGCGCTCATCGCAGCGACCGCGATCGCCAGCTTGGTGATAATATTGAAATTACGCGATTTCGATACGGAATCCTTAGAAACCGCCGCCTTGCCATCGGCAGAACCGCCTCCACCCGCAAAATCGATCCCG
>DAOUEE010000023.1:0-8478 GCA_034430695.1 Anaerolineales bacterium
TCTGCCGAGCTTGCCGATCTGACGATCCTGACGGCGGAAGATCCACGCACAGAGTCGTTGGACGAAATCTTAGAAGAAATGGCCCAGGGCGCCCGAGCCAAAGGCGGCGTTGAAGGAGAGACCTTCTGGCGCAAGCCGGATCGTGGCGACGCCCTGCGTTTCGCCGTACGAGAAGCACATCCCGGCGATTTGGTGATCGCCTGCGGTAAGGGGCATGAGCAGTCGATGTGTTTCGGAGAGATCGAATATCCCTGGGATGACCGCACGGCGATGCAGGTGGCGCTGGCTGAATTGTTGGGGATTGAAGGT
Source organism: Anaerolineales bacterium (assembly GCA_034430695.1). Classification (GTDB taxonomy): domain Bacteria; phylum Chloroflexota; class Anaerolineae; order Anaerolineales; family E44-bin32; genus WVZH01. Next base: position 310 of record DAOUEE010000023.1, read on the forward strand.
CCGGCCATGCCCTATTTGCCGACGAGTGAGGCGTGACCGAGACGTGTCGCTGCGCGGTGATCCATCGGTAGCGTACTCGAATTTCAACACTGTAAGTGACATAGTGTGATTTCGGTTTGCATGAGGTTGGCGGCGCGGATATCCGCTCAGGGGAGTATGGAGGGTTGTGATGCGACGAATGAGCTTCGCCTCGTTGGGATTACTCGTTTTGGCTGCCCTGGCCTGCAATTGGCCCGGAAACGATGGTGCTTTTCAATCGACGGCATCGCCGGAAGCAGAGGGAGTGATTTCGTCGCCTCGATCGACGGACACGATTTCCGGAAGCGAATCAACTTCAACTCCGGAAGATGCACCCGGTGAACCTCGCGGCATCTTTACGGTGGCGATCCTCGTCGATCTGACTTCCGAGCCCGTTGTCCGCGATGCCGCGGAAGCTGTGCTGCGGGAAGCCTCTCAGGTCCTGCAGGAGAGGACGGGCTTCGTATTCGAATTGATCGATTACCAGGAAATGGAGCCGAGTAGCACGATCCACGAGATGGCCTTCACTTACCTGGACACAATCGCTCCGGAAATCCCCAACGGCTTGGTGATTTTTTCCTTCGGTGACCACGGCATGGCACGGCTTTATGGGGGATACTCGGGTTGGATCGCCGGGCCCGGAGATTTCCACAATGACTTCGTTTCCCCGGTCGCCGGAGACCGGCACGTCTATCTAGCTGTGATGCATTGGAGTCACCGGTTTGGGATTTGCGGCTATGGCGGCGAAGAGCAGGCCGTCAGTGAGGTTTCCGTCGACGGGGAATGCCGGAACCACTCTGGAATCCCCTGCGTTCAAAAGTACGGCTATTCCATGTGTTCAACGCTTGTGGATGATCTGTACGCCTCCACGCCGACATTCTTCACCGCCGCCGGGATCGTGCATGAATTCCTGCACCCCTTCGGAACGGGTACGAACGACGATCATTACGCCACGCCGTCCTGCAAGGAAATCATGGGCTGGACCGACGAGAACTGGTCGTTCTCGAATGAGGAATCGCAAAGCTACCTCAATCAGTGCCCGTACCTGTATACGTCGTTCGAACAGGGATACCAGCCGTAACGCGGCGAGAGCGGGTGACGTTCGTTACGCTTCCGCTGCACCGCTATACGGGCAGAGTGCCACGCACTGCGAACAACGATGCAGCGTGTGCTCGTCCAATGTCGTCAGGTTCATCAGCCTCGCCGCGGCTGCAGGTTTGAACTGCCGCAGCCAGAAAAACTTGAATTTGGGCAGTAATGGCAGATAGGCCGTGTGGCTCAAACAGCGCATGATCTCCACGCGTTTCTCCTCCGGCGAGATGGCACTCACCGGACAAGCATCTACGCAGATGCGGCAGTTCGCCGGGCAGCCCGGCGCGTCAATGTCGGGATGGCGCATACGGGGCAGATCGGCGCTGGTAAGGACTCCGCCCAGCATCAATCTGGCGCCGTAACGAGGGTGGAGCAGCAAACCGTTGCGGCCGATTACACCGATTCCCGCGGCTTCCGCCATGTGTATCTGGTTGATGTAGCCGGCCACGTCGCGATTCTGATTGATCGCCATCGGCGCACAGCCAAAAACGGGCAGCGCTTGCTCTCCATTTTCCTCCAGCAAGGACGAAAATCGGACGGCGAGGGTATCGAGGCGACGGTAGTGTAAGCTTTGTGTCCTACAGACGAAGTCCGCCGAACGTTCCGGCGTTTGATATACGGCACTCGGTACGGGGATGCCAAAGCAGATCAGGCTGTGCGCTGTGGGCAGCAGGTCCTCAGGGCGATAGCCCGCCGGTTCATCGGCCAGGGCTGAAATTGGCGCCATGCCGATCACTGCTGCGTTCTCGTCTCTGGCAATGTCGAGTATTCGTTCGTGAATCATGGGGCATATCCTTTGTGAACATGTTGAGTCATTGGACACTCGAGACTGTCAATGAATCGCGTACCAAATAGTTTCTTTAAATTGGGGTAGCGGAACACCGGTGGGTCGCCTGGTTGATAACGGAGTTCCTGGGCGATTTTCGTCGTCTCTCCGGCGGACAGCAGAAAGTATTTTCCCCGGGCTTTGGCGTAAACCACACCCTGACCGTCGCGGATTTCCCCGGCTCCAGCCCAGTATTTCCCCCGATTGCTGCCCGGATCGGCGCTGGCAAGATAGACGGTTTGCGCAGGCATGGGTCTCAGGTAGCGGACGGAGAGCTCCCCGGTCACGCACATCCGCCCGGTCTGCAAGGCAATCGGCCAGCCCAGAAGCTCGTCCAGCAGGGCGCCGATCACGCCGCCGTGCACGATATTTTTATATCCGCAGAACATGGGGTCCGGTGTGAAGCGTGCACATACCTGGCCGAAGTCGCCGGTGAAGAAACGTATATGCAGACCGCGGGGATGCGTTTGGCCGCACACGAAACAGCCGTCATAGGTGGGCAGGTAGCTCGATTGAATTTGGTTCACTTTATTCTTCCTTCTATTTCATCCGTTTTTATGGGTGGGAGTTCGGGACGAAGGCTGATGAACCACGTTGATCGTCCATACCTAACGTTCGGTATGTATCTATACGAAAAAAACTCAGGGTCGCAGTCCATCCACAAATACCTGGCGCAACGTCCCCATCCGGCCGGCGTCGTCGGCGCTCAAGCGATTGAGCATGCGGCAGCAGGTTGCCCGCATCATGCCGACAATGTTGAGTGCCACCATACGTGCGTCCAAATCGGAGCGGATCTCGCCGGCCGTCTGGCCTTTCTGGACGATGCGCTCGATGAAAGCCGTCAATTCCTCGTAAACCTCCACCAGCGCGACGGCGAAATCGGAGTTATCGTCCAGATCGATGTCCGTGACCAGGCTGGCCATCACAAGGCAGAGCGTCGGGTTTTCGCGCACTACGCGCGCGTGATTGTCGAGCAGCACGGAAATACGATCCAGTGCGTTTTTGGCCTTCATCACGTCCCGCACCACGGCCCGATTCCAATCGTGACGCACCATGTCGACCACGGCGAAAAATATGGCGTCTTTGTTTTCGAAATGATGGTAGATGGCACCCTTGGTCAGGCCGACCGCTTCGGCCAGATCGGAGATCGAGGTGCCGTTGAAGCCTTTGTGCACAAAAAGCTCCGCGGCCGCCTGGATGATGCGCCGGCGGGTGCGTTCGCTTTGCAGCTGCTTCTGGGTTTTGGCTTCCGCCATTTCGGTCATCGGATCACTCATACTGAACGTACGGTATGTATGCGGGTTGATTATGGCATACCTCTGGCGAATTGTCAATGCATGTCGTATTTTCTGCATACCCTTTAGGTCCGCGATTGGTAGAAATCTTTACAGTCGGGTCGCATTGTGTAAGAATTGGCGAACTCCCGGCGTATGAATCAGGCGCTCATCCGGGTGATAAGTTTTCGCTGTGTATCTGTGGAGATTGCCGTTTGCTTTCATGTTGAGTTCGGAGCCTACCTGTGACTATCGGTGATGCGTTCGACGAATCCGTGACATACTACGATGATTGGATCAAGGCCGCCCTGCCCGACTATGAGGCCATCTTCACCATCGCGAAGGACTTGATCCCCTTCAAGCCGGAAGAAAGCATAAACGTACTGGACCTGGGTGCGGGCACGGGTTTGTTCTCGCAGCACGTCCTGGAGAAATGTCCGCAGGCCAGATTCACGTTGATCGATGTAGCGGAGGAAATGCTGGCCGCCGGGCGTCGGCGCTTCAAAGACAAGATCGAGCAGTTCCAGTTCATCGTGGATGACTACCGCGCGATCGACTTCACGGCGGACTTCGACCTGGTGGTTTCCAGCCTGTCCATCCATCACCTCACGGATGAAGAGAAGCAGAACCTCTTTCACGGCGTCTATGCTGCGCTGCGTGAAGGCGGCATGTTCATCAATGTCGATCAAGTCAAGGGACCGACCCCAAACCTGCAGGAGTTCTACTGGTCGCGCTGGCTGACGATGGTCCGAGCGCGAGGTGCGCAGGAAGGACGGATTCGTGAAAGTATCGTCCGCCGTAAAGCGTACGATCAGGACGCCCTGCTCACGGATCAGCTGAAGTGGCTTGCGGACGCCGGCTTTGTGGATGTGGATTGTGTGTACAAGAACACCTTCGTTGGGGTATTTAGCGCAGTAAAGCCAGGAAATGAAGTCTGAATATCTCGAGGTTGGGATGATGCAATCGTTCATTCCCGGGAGTGAAGCAGCTTGATGAGCGGGGAAACCGACTTGTCGGCCTTACTGAATAGCATGCAGCCTATCCTGCACGAATCTCCCTACGTTTTTTGCAGCGTCGATGCGGAAACGTACGAACAGTTGCCGATCGAACCGCTGGGCACCTTCTTCGAGGCGGAGGGAATTAGCATCATCATCGACGAGGAGGAAGCGCGCGATTGTGATCTGTCCTACGACTCCATTTGGGCCTGCATCACCCTGACCGTTCATTCGTCGCTGGCCGCAGTGGGTTTCCTGGCCGCGATCACGAACAAACTGGCGGAAGCGGGCATCAGCGTCAACCCGGTTGCGGCTTACTATCACGATCACCTTTTCGTGCCGTGGGATTCGCGGGCGAGAGCGCTCGACGTATTGCGGGGAATGGGTGATCGGCATTGAAATGAGGATTTCTACATCGCTCTTCCTGCTCACCGTTTTCCTATGGCTGGTCAGCGCTTGTGGGACGTCGACCCCATTCAATTTTTATAGCTCAACGCTGCTCACCTCCGATACTGCCACATCTAGTGTGACCACGGCAGCCGAGATGTCTCCGACTCCGACTCGCCAGGTCTTCTCCACACCGACACCCTCCACCTGGTGCGACACAACGTTGGAACTGAGTGACGATTTTCTGGTCATCGGCTATCTGCCTGAATACCGCGATTTCAACCCCTCCTGGGGCAGCTGCCTGACGGACTTGATCTATTTCTCTGCCGAACCGGATGAGGATGGCCGTTTGGACACGCGGCGCGTCAACTCCGAACGTCTGCGGATCATGCGGGAGGTCAAACAGACATACGGCACGCGCCTGCATCTCTCGGTCGGCGGTTACGATCGCTCGGAACACTTTATCGAAGCGGTCGCAGATTGGAAATCGAGGCGTAATTTCGTGGATGACGTGTTGAAATTCTGTGAAGCGAACGATCTGGATGGGGTCGATTTTGATTGGGAGTTCCCCGTGGGTGAATTCCAGACCTTGCGCTATGTCTCATTGATCTCGGAGGTCAAACAGGCAGGACTGATCGTCAGCGTTGCCCTGTATCCTCACGAGGATATCGACTTTCGAGCTTTCATTGACATCGACCGCATTCACATCATGTCCTACGATCATGGCAGCCGGCATTCCACATTCGAAGATGCCGTAAAGGACCTGACGCTGTTCGAGGAGGCGGGATTTTCCGCGCAGCAGTTGATGTTAGGGATTCCGTTCTATGGCCGCCGTACGACTCATCCGACCACTTCGTCCGCCTATGCCGAAATCGTTGAATTATATGCTCCCGGTTTTGGCATCGACGAAGTCGAGGGCGTTTATTTCAACGGCGTCCTTACCGTGAAACACAAAACGTGCTACGCAAGCGATCATGGCTATGGCGGCGTGATGATCTGGGAACTCGGACAGGACTCCCGGTACGATAACTCGCTCCTGCGAGCAATCTATCAGGCCGTGACGATCGGTTGCGGCACTTGACCTTCATGCGAATAATAACTGAACTCCTTCGTGCTCTGGAGATGTAGATATATTCCCATTCATCAAAACCCTTCGCTCCTTATTGAACGCCAGATTGCTGGGTTTGATGCTCATCAGCGCAGTCATCGCAATCGTCGTCGTCGTATTGGTAGTGGTCGTCATAACCTGGGTTTCAGCGAATTTGATTCAGATTGAGATCGCCTGGTTGGATGCCATGGTCAGCGGCATCATCAGCATCGTTTCCGGCATCAGCGGCTGGTTCATGCTGCCTGCATTCGTCGTACTGATCGCAGGCATGTTTCAGGAAATCGCCATCAGCCGCGTGGAAGCGGCGAGCTACCCCCATGTGCAGCGCACAGAAAAGCCGAAGTTCTGGCCCGATGCGCTGCACGACATCAAGTTCACGCTGTGGGCGCTGTTTTTGAATTTCCTGGTTCTACCTTTCCAATTGATTTTTATCGGCTTTTTTATTTCCATCGCCCTCAACAGTTATCTCACCGGCCGTGAGTTCTTCGAAATGGCGGCGGGATACCACCTCGGAAAGCCGCAAGCGCACAGACTCATCCGGCACAACAGGCGTGCGGTGTACGGCGGAGGTCTCGTGATTACCCTGATGACAGCAGCGCCCGTATTGAACATGTTCGTGCCCATCGTGGCCGTCGTCTGGATGGTGCACGTCTACCATCGAATCGTTGCCGATCGCGGTAGTATCCAAATAGATGGGATTACCAATCCATAATCGCAAACCACGATCATCTCCGATGGAGGAAACCATGCCTCAAAACGTGCTCATAACCGGCGCCAACCGCGGTCTCGGCCTCGAACTGACGCGCGTCTTGCTCCAGTCGGGCCATCGAATATTCGCCATCAACCGGCGCGAAAGCGAAGCACTGCTTCAATTGCGAGAGGAGTTCCAGGTTGATTTGCTGCTTTATTCGGCCGACGTAACGGACGAGTTCGCCATCGCGGACATCCTGCGGCGAATCGCCGAGGAATTCGGTCACCTCGACCTCGTGATCAACAACGCCGCGGTGCATTTGGATCACGCTAAACCGGACCTCGAGCAGGTGGACTTTTCGGTGTATCTGCCGACCTTTTTTGTCAACGCCGTGGCGCCGTTGATCGTGGTCAAACACGCACTCCCCTTGCTGCGGCGCGGGGATGGAAAGTTGATCGTCAATGTCTCCTCCGAAGCCGGTGGGATCGGTACGGCATGGCGCAAGAACGAATATTCGTACTGCATGTCCAAAGCGGCGCTGAACATGGCCAGCCGGCTGCTGCAAAATGCATATAAAGAAGAAGGCATCAAGGTGTTGGCGCTGCATCCCGGATGGTTCAGCTCGGACATGGGTGGTTCGCAAGCGCCGATAACAACCCGGCAAGCAGCCCAGGACGTGGCCAAACTGCTGATCAAGACCTGGTCCCTGGAAGGACCGGTATATGTCGACCCGCAGGGAGAGGCACTGGCCTGGTGATCGCCCGATCGTCCGAAGCGATATGACCGCGGCCTCGGCATAGATGAGAGGAGGGTTCCATGGCGAAAAGCGAACGTTCTTTACACGAACGATTAGCGAACGGCATGCGCTTTGTCAATAAATACATCCTCAACCACATTACTTTGTTTATCGCCCGGCGTGGCATCGGCCCATTCTCGGTGCTCGTCCATGAGGGGCGGCGCAGCGGACGCAAGTACGAAACGCCGGTGATCGCGACGTATCGGGAAGATGAAATCTTGATTCCTTTGCCGTATGGCGAACACGTCGACTGGCTGCGTAACGTAATGGCTCGCCACGGTTGTGAACTACGCCGGAAGAAACGCAAGATCCAGGCAGTGGAACCTGAATTGATCGATTTGGAAAGCGTCTCGCCTGCGCTGCCAGCCATACTTGTGGGGATATATCGGCGCTTAGAGGTGTATCGATTCCTGCGGCTGAAATACCGCAGGAGTGATCACAGCTGAATTCCGACCACGCCTCGAATTCCTGCGTTAAGGTCCTTGGCACGAGAAAGGGTAGCCAATTGTCCGCTTGCGGTCAGTGAAGAGTCTGACAGCAATCGGGAAACCGACCTCTCGTGGGGTAGAGTGGAAACGTACTGCACGGCAATTATCACTGCGGCTGGAGGTGCTTATGTCTGCTGAACTGGCCCTGTACGCCCAGGGGCTGACGAAATCATACGGCCGGGTCCGGGCGCTGCGGGGGATCGATCTGGAAATCCGGCGGGGAGAGGTGTTGGGCTATCTTGGTCCCAACGGCGCCGGGAAAACGACGACCATTCGCTGCCTGCTGGATCTCATCCGGCCGGATGGCGGCACGCTGCGCGTATTCCGCATGAACCCACAGGAGAAATCCGTCGAGGTGCGTGCCCGCTGCGGCTATCTGCCCGGTGAACTGCAAATCGACCCCAACCGTACGGCGCGAGGGGCGTTGCGTTATTTCAACGCGCTGCGCGGCAACAGCGTCGATTGGAACTACGTCAACGAGTTGAGCGAGCGCC
>DAOUEE010000024.1:0-3614 GCA_034430695.1 Anaerolineales bacterium
GCCCGCACGAGGGTGCTGTTTTTCTGTTCGACGAAACGATTGTCGTTCTTCTGGTATGGTCGGCTGCGTGATTTCTCGAGATTGTCGACAGCACTTTTCCAGAATTTCTCCAAATGATCTTTGAAGAAGGCTCTGTGTTGTCGGAATGGATTTCGATGACGGAAAAGGGTAAACGGGCCAGGATGCGTTGAAAGCCGTCTTGCATGACCAAATAGCTTCGACCCAGCATGGCGACCCGCTCGCTCCACCCTGTGGCCACGTCGACCATCTGGAGTGAGTGAACGAATTGGCCGGAAGCGGAAATCCCGCAGTGATGGACCAGATCGACTTCGGAATGACCGGGCTCCCGCTCATTCCAGGGAATGCGCTTTTCCAGGATGTGGGCGGAACCGGCGCGGTCCAGGTGCGCGTGAGCCTGCGCTACACCGACGCCACGATGGGACATTTCAGCTTCGTGCCCGGCGTCGGCACATCGGACTGGGAGCTGCTCTCGCACGATTTCAGCGCCGCGAAGGACTACGACTGGGGCATGGTACGGCTGATCTTCTCCAAGCCCGACGGCACGCTGTGGTACGACGAGATGAGCCTGATGCGCTGATGCGCGGTGAGGATCAGGCCCACCCAACCTCTACCTGCCATCGCCGCTACAACACCGGTGACGATTGATTGAATTCGATACTCTAGGGATTCGCTGAAGTCGGGCACGGCGTTCCCGGGTACTGCGCGCTGTATGCTTCACAGGTGGCGGCGGCATCCGGCTGCTGCGTCGAACTCGAAGCCGGAGTCACGATGAGGATTTTTGGCGCTTCCGACTCCGGCTCACATGTGGGACAAACGGGGACTTTGACCTCCGTAATCTGTACCGTGGATTGCGATGTCTCACCCGGAATCGTTACATAGCCAAAGTAGTACAGCCCATATCCCAATAAAACCATGAGCACAATCCCCATCATTACGCCGATGAACAGCGTGATTAAGAAAAATCGAGTCGACGAGGGCGGCCTCGACGACGGACTGGATTGAGACTCTCCGCTCGAAGGTTCTGACATACCAGATTTATCTCCTCGATCCTCACCCTGGCGGCGCTGACAGATGATACCTCACAGCGGTACGGGATACCACGGCTTTCCGCGTTCCGATGATTCTAACATTTTCGAACGTTTCGCGTTCGTCGGGGCATTTCCAGGTTAAAGAGGCGAGTATGTCCTGGAGGGAAAGCGGGGGTCTGATTCTCAAGGGAAGGTATTTTTGATGGCGCCGCTCGCTGTGGCGGCGATTCAATCCAGGATACCGCGTTGGTAGAGATGGTACGCCCCACCCTGAGCGTCATCTCGATACACTTCATAACTGACGTGATCGGAATACACACTGATCACGACGAAAGTGCTCGGGTTGTACGAATAACCCAACCCTGCGGCATGTCCGGCGTCTAGCTGCCAGACGTGGTTGATTTGGGTCAAATTGTATCCATGCGTATGGCCGCATTCGTAGAACACGACGTCGTGCTCCTCCAGCAAGCGCCAAAATCGATCCCGTCTCCACGGAAATTCATCCAGGCTGTCGCCCACGTGTCGGGTGTCACCCGTTTGCGCATCCGCTCGCGGGTAAGCGGGTTCGTGACCGAACACAAACACATGCTCCTTGCCGGTCGCCTCCAGATCGGCAGCCAGCCAGTTGTATAGATGATCTCCAATGTCACCGTCGGTCGATCTCGGACCAATCTGATTGCAATATACGTTCAGAATCACAAAATGCGAGTCGGCGTGATCGAAGGAGTAGGTGGTATTCGGGCAACCGGACGGTCCTGGATTGACATCCCCATAATCGTAGTCGCGCAGCCAGGATAAGACGTTCCAATTTAGATCGTGATTGCCGACAACGGGGTACCAGGCGTATTCATCGCCGATGTACCTGTCGATCGTCCAACCGGCATAGGTGGGATGATCGATGTCTCCGCTGAGAATCATGAAATCCGTGTTCCCCATTTCGGCGATCGCTTCCGCCGCGCCCCGAAAATAGGAAGGCGTATCGTAAATCCCTGATCCCGCATAATAACGCATGTCGGATGCGATGGCGAAGCTGAAAATCTCGCTCTGCTCGAGCGGCAGGCCGCCTTCCGCCTGGACCAGCATGTACGCCGCCCAGTCGCGGCTGATCGCAACCTGTGGGCAAAACTCGAACGGGTCCGTGTTGCAGGCGAGAACGATCCCTTCTTCGTATGCGGCTTCGATCCAATCCGCATACCAGGAATCGGGATCGACGTCCGTGAAGATTCCCGTCGCACGCGGCGGTTTGAAATCGACGCCGTGCATCAGACGCAGGAAGAAAGCGCTGCCTTCCGCCCGCGTGAATACTCGATTCGCACAATCAACTGGCGGATTCTGTCCGCAGGACTCCTCGAAGCCATCGTCTGTCCATGCAGCACCCTCACCGGCGAAGTCCCAGAATGCGGGATCGACCCCATCAAGGCCGGGATCTGTCGCGGACGGGGAACTGGACACCTGGGTTACACCGTATTTTGCACGCCTCACAATATCCAGGCTCTGGGAAAACGTGAAACCGCCGTCAGGACAGTACTGCAGAGGATCGGTCGAACAAGCCGCAACGTAATCATTGCTGTAGAACGCATTGACGTAGTCGAATGCCCAATGGTTTGACGGCACGTCTGCGAAGATCGGCGACATCGCAGATGATCCGGCATTCGCCGCGGTGGGAAACGGAATGCTCGTGGGCACGGTCGAAGCCTCGGGGCTTGCGGTGTGCACGAAAGTCGCCGTCGCCGCCTCGAAGGAAGCCAGTGCGGCATCGATTTGTATGCGCGGGACATCGGCCACCACCCCATCACCGCGGGTATCCGCGACGCGTACGCCCGTCGTTGTCAACGCAGTCAATATTTCGTCCACCGAAGCCGAAGGCACGCGGGAGCGGATCGACGCCCAGGCGCCGGAGACGTACGGCGCGGCCATTGAGCTGCCCGTCATGGTCTCATATTCATTGTTCGGAACGGGGGCGTAAACCGATTCTCCGGGCGCCAGCAGAGACAGGAAGAACGAGGCGTTCGAGGAAGCGACGAACGTATCCATGCCGGTCGCGGCGCCCACGCTCACGGACGAGGAGATGCATGCCGGGGCCCCGATTGCATTACGATAACCGTCATCTCCCGCCGCGACGATGGTCGCGACGCCCGCCGAACGCAGGTTATCCACGGCAGCCTTGCGGGAGTCATCATCGCACGGGACGGAATATCTTCCTTCCCCCAGGCTCATGTTGACCGCGGCGACGGAATAGTCCGCTTGGATCGAATACACCCATTCCAGCGCGGCGATTTGATCCGAAATCAACGCCAGCGCACAAGGGCTTGACAATCCATATTCCGAGCAGCTCGAGTCCGTAAATTCGGAGAAGATCTGTACGGAGATGACTTGCGCATCCTGCGCCACGCCCGAAAAACCAGCACCGTTACCCGCGGCGATCCCGGCCACATGCGTACCGTGATCGCATCCGGCAACACTGGTTGGACAATGAACCCCTGCTCCCGATCCGATTTGTTGGTCACTTCCGTCCGGGCAGAATGAAGTCGATCGATCCGGATTCCCCACCGTTGAAGAAAAACA
>DAOUEE010000025.1:0-2489 GCA_034430695.1 Anaerolineales bacterium
GATCCCTGCACGCCGTAATTTATCTGCCGCAAGGGGGGCGGCGCTTCATCAGCGTCGCCTCCCTATAGCGTCCAACAAATTGACATCCGCAGCGCGTACTAAACCGGACGCCGTAGAAGCGGCACATAGCTCTTTACTCGACATCGGTGTCGACATGAGCGAGACCTACATATTCCGCACTAATCGCATCACGTTGGCGGATTTCGGCTTGGAGGATCGGGTTTTCGAGGTCAATCGATGTGCAGCGTCACTTGCGCGCCGTTTGGCGGACAAATACGGCACTCCCGAGTGACTGCGTTTTGTCGCCGGTTCTTTATTGGTCATATGATTGTCCAATTGCTACATTATTCTACAGAATATAAACGACCGGCTTTGTCAATGCGTTCCATCCGTGTTGCACAACATAGTGATCTCAATTGATAGGTTTAATCGCCACATTCAAGATATACAATCAAAGAGGCATAAGCTAAACGAAGAGAAATGAGAGGTCTCGCCATGTATCTACAAAGAAAATCCATTGCCTTGATATTCACCGTCTTGTTCATCACCATCCCGCTCGCTAGCTGCAATCAACCAATACAAATCAACGTGGCCTGCGACTCGAACGATCTCATCCATGCCATCAACACCGCAAATTCAAACAGCGATACCACCAAGATCGTGCTCGACCCGAACTGCACCTATCCTTTTATTACCCGGGACAACACCGACGGAGGCCATGGAGGAAACGCACTGCCGATCATCACGACCCCAATTCTCATCGATGGTAATTACGCCACCCTTAAGTACGACGGAATCCAGCAATTCCGCTTTTTCTTGATCTCCAATACCGGAGGACTGCGGCTAGACAATCTGACGCTGGAAGGCGGGTACAGTATCGCGGTACCCGACGAAATCCTCCCCGGCGGTGGCGCGATCTACATCACCGAGGGAGGCTCTTCAACACTGAACCATGTCGTTTTCCGGGATAATTATAACCTCTCAAACGGTGGCGCCATTCTCAATCGCGGTACGCTCATTATCGATGACGACAGCGTATTCGAGAACAACAGCGCTGAACTCGGAGGCGCTTTATTTAACGCCGGGGGAAGCGATAAAACCACATCAATCTACAACACTCAGTTCATCGGTAACAACGCCAGTGACGGAGGCGGCGCGATCTATAACCTGGGACCCGATTCATTTGTCCAGATTGGAAGCGTCGAATTCAAAGATAATTGGACCTGGTTCAACGGCGGCGCAATCTACACCGACAGCGGCGAAATGAGAATCGTCAATTCATTATTGCAAAATAATGAGGCAGAGCATTATTCCAATCCGATCGGAAAGGGCGGCGCCATATACAAAGCGGACGGCGAGATGTTCATTTCTGGCACCACAATTTCCTCGAATTCCGCAATTCTTAATGGCGCCGGGATTTATCATGCAGCAGGTTCGCTCATTCTCAATGATTGTTCAATCGTTAGCAACATCATCTACTTTCACTATGATATGGCCAACCAAGCTGGATACGGTGACGGTGGTGGAATATATAACCTCGGTAGACTGGAAATTGATAGCAGTACGCTCCGAAACAACTTTGCAGCAGTAAGTTCAAATCCCTTGTCTTCGGAAGGCGGCGATGGCGGCGGCATCTATAACGGTGACTTGCTCATAGTGACGAATAGCACTTTCGATGATAATTATGCAAACCGAGGTGGAGCACTCTGCAACACGAAAACGATGACCGTCTTGAACGGCACATTTGTTATGAATAATGCGAAAATAACGGGTTCGGGGATATTCAATGACGGTTCTTTCTCGGGGATTAATTTCAGCACGTTCTTTCTCAGTCTTGGCTATACCTCTCTGGGGGTGATCCACCAAGAGTCGGGGACGTTCATCCTGAAGAATTCCCTCATCAGCGATAATCACTCGGATAATTGTCATATCCTCGGCGGAACTTTCACCGCTATGGGCGATAATTATTCGAACGATACCACCTGCCCGGGATTTACAGTCACAGTCCCAGGCACGTACTTAGATACAACAGGATATGCTGACCACGGGGGACCGACAAAGACCGTCTCGATCACGGAATTCAGCGCAGCCTACAACCATGCCGACTGTTACACCATCGCCGGTGATCCCGTGAACCGCGATCAGCGCGGCATCTCGAGACCACAGCCGTCAGGAAGTACCTGTGATATCGGTGCCTTCGAACTCGAAATCGAAGGCGATGATACGTCCTCTGCAGACGAGCAGCCGACATCCGCCCCCACCCAGGAGCCCACGGCTACGTCCACGTCCGAGCCGCTCGTGCCCATGCTCTTCGCTCCGCAGAACACCACCTGCCGCAAGGGCGACAGCGTCGAATACGAAGATGCCGGCTACCTGCTGGCAGGCGAAAGCGCCGAAGTGATCGGCCGCAACCAGGCGGGAACCTGGCTGGTGATCGACAACCCGGACTGGGATGGCATCTGCTGGATCCTGCGGGCCATCGTCGAGAC
>DAOUEE010000026.1:0-3399 GCA_034430695.1 Anaerolineales bacterium
ACTGGCGCAGCTCCCAGCATTTATCGAAGATTTCCTTGACGTTCGATTCGCTCCCCGGCGTCTTGATCACTTCGCCGGCCACACTGGCCAGCCAATCGAAACGCTCCTTGCTCATGCCTTCCGGCAGGATGGCTACGGACTCACACGCCAACAGCGTCGAATCATAGGCCCCACCGCGGCAGTAATTCCCGGTCGAGGGCCAGACGGCTTTCTGCGTCGTGGGATCGAACTGCCCCGTCACCAGCCGCGGCACCAGGCAGCCGAAGGCCGCGCCGACTTTGTGCGCGCCGGTCGGGAACCATTTGCCCACCAGGGCGATGATGCGAGCGTCGACTCCCGTCAGGCTTTTGGGCAGTTCCAGCGTGTTCACACCGTCGAATCCGCCGCCCTTCGGCTGCGGATCGTTCTTCCAGGTGATGCGGAACAGATTCTGCGGCACGATGTCCCACAAGCCGATACCCTTCAATTCCTTCTTGATCCGCTCGGGCATCAAGTTTGGATCCTTCATCATGGCAAACGTGGGAATGACGATGTTGCGCTCCCGTGCACGTTCGATCGTTCTCGCCAGGCTTTCTTCATGAACCGTTAGATCGATCATGTCCTCGACTTCTCCTTTTTACCGGCTACTTCCCACCCTCGTCCGGAGCCTGGCGCACGATGTACAGCGGGCGGTCACGCGCCTCGTCGTACAAACGCCCCAGGTATTCCCCGATGATGCCCAGTGAAATCAACTGCACGCCGCCCAGAAAGAGCACGGCGATCAAGGTCGTAGCCTGTCCGAAAAAAGCCTGGTTTCCCGCCAGGCGCAGCGCGATCACGACGGGAATCGCCAGCGCACTCACACCGGCACAAACGAAGCCGAAGTAAGTCGCCAATTGAAGCGGGAAGTAGGAGAAACTGGTAATGGCGTTGATCGCCAGGCGGAACATCTTGCTGAAGGGATACTTGGTCTCTCCCGCAAAACGAGCGGCGCGTTCGTAGGGCACGCCGATCTGGCGGAAACCGACCCAGACGGTCATGCCCCGCGGGAAACGGTGCTTCTCGCGCATGCGGTTCAGGGTATTCACGACTTTGCGGTCCAGCAAACGGAAATCGCCGGCGTCGAGGGGCAGATTAACGTCGGTGATGCGGTTGATCAGGCGGTAGAAAATCGAAGCGGTCAATTTTTTAAACAGGGTCTCGCCCTGCCGGTGTTCCCGCACGGCGTAGACGACCTCGTATCCCTGGCGCCATTTGTCGATCAATTCGGGGATCACTTCCGGCGGATCCTGCAGGTCGGCGTCCATCACGATCACTGCCGCCCCCCGGCTGTAATCCAAACCGGCGGTCAGCGCGATCTGATGGCCGAAATTGCGGGCGAAGATCACCGGACGCACGTGCGCATCCTCTTCAGCCAGGGATTGCAACACTTCCGTGGAGCCGTCCGTGCTGCCGTCATCCACGAGTACGAGCTCCCATTCCTCGCCCAACGAATCCATCACCTTGTGCACGCGCTGATAGAGTTCGGGCAGGGATTCGACTTCGTTGTACACCGGCACTGCGATCGTGTAGGTCACAGACCCCCCGCTTTTCGTCACGCGCCTCTCTCCTTCCCTACGCGGCATCCAAAATCCGCCTTAATTCTCCAAGATCGGGTTGAATGACCACGGGTTCACCTGCAGCCTGCATGGCTGCGGGAATGTCCTTCAGACCGTTCCCGGTGTTGAGCACCACGATGCGGTCCGGGGAATCGACCAAACCCTGCGCCACGGCTTGCACCAAACCGGCGTACGCCGTCGCTCCGGCGGGTTCGGCGAACACGCCCGCCTGGCGGGCGAGATCGCGCATCGCGGCCAGAATGGACTCGTCCGGAACGGCGATGAATGCCCCGCCGGTCTGCGTGGCAGCGCGCAGGGCGCGCAGGCCGTCGCGCGGCAGATCCACCGAAATGCTGTCTGCCAGGGTATCGGCTTTTACGGGCTCGATGGTTTCCGTGCCCCGTTTGAATGCGTTGAAGATCGCCGCCGATCCCCGGGATTGCACCCCGAAAATGCGGGGAATCTCTTCCACCCAGCCCAAAGACAGCAAATCCTTGAAACCCTTGTGCAATCCCGAAATGATGTTGCCGTCGCCGACGGAGACGAAGACCGCATCCGGCGGCTGCCAGACCCGTGTATTCGTGGAGCCACTCAAGTTGGTTAATTGCTCACAGATCTCGAAAGCCGCCGTCTTCTTGCCTTCCGCCGTGAACGGATTGTAACCCGTATTGCGGCAGTACCAATCGAAGGCTTTCGAAGCCTCCAGGCTGAGGTCGAAGGCCTCGTCGTACGTGCCGTCGACGAGAATCACGCGGGCGCCAAAAATCAATAACTGCGCCACTTTGGCCTTGGGGGCGTTCTTCGGCGCGAGAATGACCGCCGGCATGCCGACCGCCGCCGCCATGCCCGCCAGCGCCGCACCGGCGTTGCCCGTCGAAGCGGTGATCACGACATCTGCGCCTATGGCTTCCGCCCGCGCAACAACCACGGCGCTGGCCCGGTCTTTAAATGAAGCGGTGGGGTTGCGCCCGTCGTCTTTCAGCCACAGATCGTGCAAACCGAGCCGCCCAGCCAGGCGCCGGGGTCGAAAAAGCGGGGTCCAGCCGACTGCGCGCAGCGGTGTGCCGGCGTGACCCGGATCGTCGACCGGCAGCAGCGGCAAATAACGCCAGATCGATTCGTCCCGCGAAGCCATGATCTCGGCGGGATTCGTCGCCTCACGGATAGCCGCCTCGTCGAGCATGACGTCCAGATTGCCGCCGTCCTGCGGACAGGTGTAGGTGACCTCGCCATCAACGTATTCCTGGCCACAAATCGAACAGCGGTAGCCTCGAAAGCCGCCCAAGTTACTCTCCCTGAGATTCGGGTGTGGAAAATGCCACACCCAGCGCTGCCGGCGGACGCACGCGCAGCAAACGCCGCAATCGCGGCTGAACGCGGCGTGGCATGATCAGCACCAACCGCTCGGTCACGTCGCTGCCCACCAGGAGCAGGACGACGATCATCAGCAGCCACGGCGTCGCGTTGAAAGCCACGACGGATACCTCCGGAAAACGACGCTGCAGCGCGGCCGCCAGCGCCTTGCTGGCGCCGAAGAGCAGCGAACCGACCGCCCCGCGTATGGGCGACCAGCCGCCGAAGATCACGATCGCCAGGGCGATCCAACCCAGTCCGCGCGTGTGGCCTTCGCTCCATCCCAACTTGATATCGAGTGAGTACGCCGCGCCGGCAATGCCGACCAGTCCGCCGCCAATCATGGCGTACACGTAGCGCAGGCGGTTGACGTCGACGCCGCGCGCGAAACCGGATTCCGGCCGTTCGCCGGCGCTGCGCAAACGCAAACCCGGCTGCGTGCGGAACAGCCACCACCACGTCACACCGA
>DAOUEE010000027.1:0-2154 GCA_034430695.1 Anaerolineales bacterium
GTAGCCAAACCCTCCGGTCCCGCCGTCCCATTGCGTCGCCTCCAGACAAACCTCTTCCTCCCCGTAATACCAAATCGCCGTCCAACGCACGCCGTCGGCGAGGTTGTTGTAGGTGAAAGCGCCGTAGAGGCGCCGCAGCGGATTTTCGAATTCCTGGCGAGGATTGATCGCCTGGTTGTTGCGGTCGATGCGCGTCGACACCAGGATCGGACTCAATGCTGCATCAGGTCGTGGGGTCACCGTCTCGCGATAGAGCAGGATGATCTGCTGCGGTAAAAAAGGCGTCGCTGTCGCCGTGGCCGTCTGAGTGATCGTCGGCGTCGTTGAAATCGTCGGTGTCGCTGAAATCGTGGGTGACATCGTGATGGTCGGTGTGAGTGTAATCGTCGCAGTCGGGGTCGGGGAGGGCGTCGGCGGGACAATGATGTATGCAACTCGAGTCCCGAACAGCAGCAGCATCAAAGCGAACACGCCTGAAAGCAAGCCTAAACCAACCGAGCGCCAACCTTTTCCCGAAAGTTCGCGTCGCAGGAGAAAATAAGGCAAGCGCCTCGCAGAAGCAATTCTCTGCCAACCTGTCAGCAGCAGGATAACGCCGGCAAGAAGCAGTAGCTGTCCGATCAAGCGCAGCGATTCTTCAATCGACACCGATTATTGCATCCCCTTCAGACGATCCATTAGCCGAATTCCCCGCAACGGCTGTACGATTCACCCAACGAAATAGAGGAAAATCGCGCACATCCTCGCTTGATTGTACTCGCTTCGCAGTAAAAAAGGGGCTGCGGATATTCCAAGTTGGATCGATCTGGGACACGTTCGAGTAGGGGAACGTGCTATCGAGCGTATTGTTTACCTATCGAGCACGCTGCGGATCGTGTCGACGAGCTGCCGTTGGCTGAACGGTTTGTTCAATGTGGCGCTTGCACCGAGTTGACGTGCTTTGTCCAAGTCGGCTTGAAACCCCACCGCCGTGATGATGATGGCAGGAATGTCGCAGATCTTTGGATCGGCCTGTTTGGTCGCCAGCAGATCGAGACCGCTCTGCTCCGGCATCATCAGGTCGAGCGTGATCACGTCCGGGCTGGACGTTCGCATGATATCCAATCCATCTTTCGTGGAAGCAGCTTGAATGACCTCGAATCCGCTTCCCTCGAGCACGAAGCCGATCATCCGCCGGATGTATTCCTCGTCGTCTATGACGAGAATACATATTCCCATGACTTACCTCTCAAGAATCCTGCAGCTCCCCTTCGTCAAGTGCCTGGTCGAGTGTGGGAAAAATAGAAAACACACGATCCAGCAGTGTGAGTCTTAATGCCGTCCGGGCTTGTGGTTGAGGTTGGCTGATGTGCAACGTTCCCCCGCGTTCACGAACCGTCTTCAACCCCGAAACGAGCGCCGAGAGACCCGAACTGTCGATAAAGTCGACATGTTGTAGATCGACGATGATCGTCAGACCGTCCGAATCGACAAGTTCACGCAGCTTCTCCTTCAATGTCGGCGCCGTCTGTACATCGACTCTTCCTCGAGGGATTACGACGATCTTCTTCTCCTGTGGACGTTCGATATCAATTTTCATTCTTGTCCACTCCATGAATATTTTTGATCAACCGCCAATGATTCCGCGTTCCACCTATACGGCGATACTCGCATGTATCCAGAAGCCCTTCGGCAAGCATCAGCCCATAGCCGCGTTCCGGCGGTTCCGTACCGTCGAACATGCTCACGTGCAAAGGTTCCGGAATCGGCACACCGTGATCGTAAAGATCGGTGACCAGGCGGTTATCCTCGACTACCACGCGACCTTCAATTCTTCCCGTACCTTCCTCGAATGCATGGTGAATCTGATTCGAGAGAATTTCGGACGTCGCCAGAGCGAAGTCATCCAACAATTGCCTGTCCAGCAGTGGACCTCCATCAAACTGCTCGTCCTCCAGGCCGCGAATCAGATCG
Organism: Anaerolineales bacterium; assembly: GCA_034430695.1. GTDB lineage: Bacteria > Chloroflexota > Anaerolineae > Anaerolineales > E44-bin32 > WVZH01. Next base: position 1,954 of record DAOUEE010000027.1, read on the forward strand.
ACGACACTGCGCACAGCAGTAAAATCCGAATCGATCACAAATGGAAGTACAGTACGATTTGCATCGTCCTCATGTATACATCGAAACATGAGCAGCGCAACATCATCCCGTGCAGGCAGTCCTTGGCGATGGATCTCCAATCCCGAAATAAGCGTGCGGATCTGATCCACTGCACGTGCAGGATGTGTGGCGTAAATTATA
>DAOUEE010000028.1:0-9142 GCA_034430695.1 Anaerolineales bacterium
CGGAGCTGCGCTGATTCAACGGAAAAAGCACCTCTTCGTCCCCGGTGCGTTGGTGTTGGCCATCGCCGTTACGTTTTCAGACAGCGTTCAGGACACCGGGTGGACGCGGCACGAGATCTCCTATCTACTGGTCGTTTTAACGGCGATCCTGTTTGGAGCTGCGACGGCCATATCCCGATTCCGGTTCAGAACGGTTCTGGCATACCACTTGTTGCTGTCGCTCGTCGTCGCCGCCGAATCCGTCGGCCGTTTTTTCCCGCTGCGCATGTTGACTCAGCTTGAACCACAAATCAGCATCATCCAATCGATGCACACCCAGATCATCAATTTACTCGATCGCCTCCAATTCTGGGGACTTGCGATCATCCACCGCCAGCAGATATTCGATAATGGTTGGCTGCTGTTTTGTATCGTTTTACTCATATGGAACGGTTTCGCCTGGTTCATGTGGTCCCTGATCCGCAGGAAGCGTGCCCTCGAAGGACTTGTGCCGCTGGGATTGATGCTGGGCGCCAACATTCAACTCGGAGAAGAGCCAACTTCTCCCCTGGTAATTTTTACTGCGCTTAGCTGCTTGTTCATTGCCTACATGGTGTATTACCGTGCCCACGCCGACTGGCGCCAACGCAAGGTCGATTATCCCGATCTGGGCTACGATTGGAGTGCGATCGCCGCGTTGCTCACCGCTTCGATCACGGTTTTCGTGTTCATATTCCCCATATTTACGACGGTCGAAGGCTGGCGGAAGATTGCCGACTTCCTGGAACGCCTGCAGATCGAACCGATAAGCGACAACGCCCCGCTGCCCGAGGGGCCTTTCCCCAGTCTTGGACGAGAGGCGGTGAGTGCATATACACCCGACTTGAGCACGATCGGCATTCCCCTGGAAAAAGGGACCGATACGATCATGCGGGTCCGCCTCAGCGATCCTGTGCCGCCGCCTCCCGAGTTGAACATCCAAATGACCGCTATCCCGAGGCATTATTGGCGGAACGAAGTGTTTGGAGAATACACAGGCACCGGTTGGAATCCCGTCGAAACCTTAGCCACGATCGAGGACATTCCCGACGTGGTGCCGGAGGCTCCGCCGGGGCGGTACTTCCTGCGCCAGTCGTTCTGGATCATCGCCGACCACGGCCAGAAGCTCTTTGCGGTCAACGATCCTGTCTGGGGCGATCGCAACATTCAGCTTCTCTCGATCGGACCGGAAGACTCGCTGATCTCCGGGAGAACGGATCGCTACGGCATCGCTTCCTTCGCCGTAGACGTTTCCGCCCACGACCTCGCCTCCGCGCCTGTAACCTACCCCGATGAAATCACCGATACGTATTTGCAATTGCCGAATACCATCTCGCAGCGTACACGAAACCTCGCCGCAAATATTGCCTTCGGCTCCGAGTCGAGTTACGAAGTCGTGAAGCGGGTGGAAGACTATCTGCGCAACAATTACACCTACAACCAGGATGTCCCGCAGGTTCCCGAAGGACGGGATGCCGTCGACTATTTTCTTTTCGACGCGCCGGGAGGCTTCTGCAGCTATTACGCCTCCGCGATGGCCGTCATGCTGCGCGTGCAGGGCATCCCTGCACGCGTCGTTACGGGATATTCAATGGGCGAGTTCGACTATCGGGTGAGTGAGTACCGCGTCCGGGTCGATAACGCACATGCCTGGGTGGAGGTGTACTTCAGCGGATACGGCTGGATCGAATTCGAGCCAACCTCGACGCTGGCAACCTTCGACCGCGGCCTCTCCGAGAATGAAAACGAAGAGGAACTCGCCGGCGAGGAAGAAGAGACGTCTATTCTCTTGCCCAGGGAGCTGGTTCTCACCAGCATGCGGTTACTCCTCACCATACTCGGTATCGGAGGCGGTTTGCTGCTTTACAGACGCTCCGATTTCTCACGCAAATCTCCGCGCAAGAAGATCGAAGCACTTTACAAAAACGTTCGCCGCTCGTTGAAATCCCTCGGTTATTCGGCTTCGACGAGTACCACGCCCAACGAATTTCTGGATCGGTTTGGATCCGCTTTTTCGAAACATGAAAACGTACAGTCAGCGCTTACAGAGAGCACCGCACTGTATTTGATAGCCAGATTCAGCGAAATGGAAATTTCAGAAGAATCAGCGAGTCGGATTCGGGCTTCCTGGCGCCAGGCACGTCGACAGCGCTGGGGGTTGTGGCTGAATCACTTGTATCACAAACGCATCCCGGGATTCTTTCGACGTATTTTCCGGGAAAAATCACCATCCACATAGCGGTACACTCCCGGCGAGCGACTTTCCGGCCGCCGGGGATTTTCAACTTTTCCAGCCAGCATCCATGATCAATCACGAATTCAACTGCTCGAAACGTGGCCTGCTTTCCACTGTAGAGGCTTTCTTCCTGCCGCGCAGCAGAGATAATACAGCGTAAATTTCAATACGAATCCTGGCTGAGCCGCTTGGCATAGTTCGCGAAAAACATTATTATTCTCTTCCCCGACGTTCATCATCACTTCACCGCAACCGGGCTGGAATTACCATCACGAGGAGCATGAAGGATGGCTAAACTTGCAGACGGACGAGCCTTACCTGGGAAGCTCTTCATCGTTGAAGGAATCGATGGGTCCGGAAAAAGCACACAGCTCGACATGCTGCGGAAATGGCTGCTCGGACAGGGATTTTGCGTTGCATTCAGTGAGTGGAATTCCTCACCCATCGTGTATAAAACGACGAAACGCGGCAAGAAAAAACGGCTTCTCACGCCGACATCCTTCAGCCTGATCCACGCCGCCGATTTCGCCGATCGCATGGACCGGCAAATGCTCCCGGCGTTGAAGGCCGGCGCCATCGTACTCGCCGACCGCTACGTGTATACGGCTTTCGCCCGCGATGTCGCTCGTGGGGTCCATCCGGAATGGGTGCGATCTGTTTATTCGTTTGCCATCGAACCGACGCTTGCGTTCTATTTCCGTGTCTCCCTGGACGAAGCGTTGGAACGCATCTTGAGCGGAAGGCCTTCATTGAAGTATTACGAAGCCGGAATGGATCTGGGCTTGAGCGATGACCCTTATACCAGCTATCGGATCTTTCAGGAGAAAATCCTCGAAGAATACGAAAAGATGACCTCCGAATTCGATCTCGAAGTCATCGACGCCTCCCTGCCGCTTCTCGAACAACAGGCGTTGGTCCAGGATGTCGTTCAAAACCATCTCGGTGACGCGCTGCGAACGGAACCCCGCGCTTGGCGCCAGGTGCTGACGTCGGAAGGCCTGATCGGCCATTACCTGGAGAAGGACGTCCTCCGGGAGGGAGAACCATGACGGAATTGAAATTCTATGGTCATGGCCTTCCCGGAATAATGAAAAAACAGCTCCCCGGCAAGCTGATCGTGCTGGAGGGCACGGACGGTGTGGGACGGTCGACCCAGATCGCATTGCTCCGGGAGTGGCTCGAATCGGAAGGCTACGCCGTCGCTGCAACGGGTTTCAAACGGGGAAAACTGGCGGGAAAAGGCATAAAATCCGCCATGCTCGGGCATACCCTCAGCGACACGACGATGAACCTGTTCTACATAACAGACTTCGCGGACCGGCTCGAGCAGGAAATCATACCTGCGCTGCGGGCGAGCTTCGTGGTGCTGCTCGATCGTTATCTCTTCTCCATCATCGCACGAGCACAGGTGCGCGGCGCCGACCCAACCTGGCTGCGCGATATTTTCGGCTTCGCCCTGGTTCCGGACAGCGTTTTTTACCTGCAGGCCGATCTCGCCAACCTCGTACCTCGCGTGTTGAATGCACGCGGGTTCTCCTATTGGGAATCGGGTGTAGACATCCTTCCTGGGCGGGATTACTACGACAGCTACGTCGAGTATCAAACACGGCTGCTCGCTCAATTCGATTCGATCGCAGATGAATTCGGCATGATCCGCGTGGACGCCAATCAAAGCATCCATCACGTGTTCCAGGCCATTCAGAAGCAGATTTCTCAGACGATTGCGGACATGAAGCCCGCCAAGCGATCCAAGAAGAAGTCCGAAATAAAACAACAGGGCAAGGAAAGTAAGAGCAAGGCAAAAAAAGTCAAGAAACATCAATGATCAACATCGTATAAAGCCACACGACGCAAGTCCAGACGTAGGAGGCGAAGTGGCACAAGGTACCAATAACCACGAACTTACCCCGGAAGAGAACGAGATCCTGGAACAGATTGCGCAAAAAGGCGATCCGGCCTTGCGTCAACTTGCTTGTTTGATTATCTTCTGGAATCAGGGCCTATCCTTGGAGGAAATTTCGACGAAGGCGAAGATTCCACTCGAGGAAGTCCAGGGAGCCGTCAGCCATTACAAGGAAAAAGGGACACACATTTTCCCCACAGCCCTGGTTGAAGAAGCGGTTGTGGCGTTGGTATCCGAACGAGCCAGCGAAGAAAAAACGAAAAAACAAAACTCTCCCGGAGTCCTGGCCGATGATCTCATGAGTGAGGCAGGCCGCAAGGTCCTGCGCTTCCATTTCGAACGCATGTTGGAAAATGAAGCCGGAACGCGTCTCGGGGAAGACCGCGAAGCGCTGCACGACATGCGCGTGGCTACGCGGCGGATGCGTTCGGCGTTCCGCATTTTTGGCCCCTACTTCAAACGAAAACGTATCAAACCCTTTATCAAAGGACTGCGGCGAACGGGTCGCATCCTCGGACGGGTGCGGGATCTCGACGTGTCGATGCAGAAGGCGAGTACCTATCTCGAGCAACTTTCCGACGACGAGAAAAGTGCATTGGATCCGCTGCTCGATCGTTGGCGGGCAAAGCACGCGACGTTGCGTGCGGACTTGCTCACTCACCTCGACACTAAACGCCATAAGGAATTCGTGGATCAATTCAACACCTTCCTGTCGACGAAGAACGACGGCGCGAAAAAAGTCAAACTCTCCAAACCGAATGCATACCGGGTCTATCAAGCCGCCCCAATTCTGATCTACAAACGGTACGGCATACTGCGCGGGTACGATGAGATCCTGGAAAAGGCGGAGCTCGATACGCTGCATGCACTGCGTATCGATGTCAAGCGTTTCCGCTATCTGCTCGAATTCGTCCAGGAGGCACTCGATCCGACGTTAAAAGAAGTGATCCAGGAATGTGTCATCGTTCAAGATCATTTGGGCGAGTTGAACGACGCCGATATCGCCTGCCGTATCCTCGTTGATTTCCTCGAGGACTGGCGTAAAAAACGCCGCCGCGAAAATACCGACATCAGCGGCGTGGCAGACTATCTGGTTTGGCGGCAAGTCGAACTGCGCAAGCTGGTGGATACCTTCCCGGCAACGTGGATCCGCTTCTTACGCTCCAACATTCGCCACAAACTCGCAGATGCCATCTCGGAATTGTAGCTGCACTCATGAACATCGAGTTCCTGTGCGTCGCATCCGAATCGCGATAGGATACGGAGACGAAATCAATCACAACGGAGGACAGTATGATCCTGGTCTTGCTCGGTCCGCCCGGCGCCGGAAAAGGCACACAAGCCGAACGCTTGCAAGAAACATTCGACCTGGCACACGTCGCAAGTGGTGATCTCTTTCGCGAAAACTTACGCGAAAAGACGGACCTGGGAAAACTGGCGCAGAAATACATGGATCGAGGCGAATTGGTGCCGGACGACGTGACCATCGGCATGGTACGTTCCCGTCTCGGACAACCGGATGCTGCGGAAGGAGTCATTCTCGACGGATTCCCCCGTACGATCGCACAAGCGCGCGGCCTGAATGAGATGCTCGATGCTATGGATCGAGAGTTGAGCGCAGTGCTCCACATTGCAGTTCCGGATGAAGAACTGATCCGGCGCCTCTCCGGGCGCTGGATCTGCGAGCAATGTCAAACGCCGTATCACGTCCTTTCCAACCCGCCGCGAGAAGCGGGGATATGCGACGTGTGCGGTGGGAGATTGTATCAGCGCGAAGACGACAAACCGGAGACCATTCGTGCACGGCTCAAGGTCTACCACGAACAAACCTCCCCGTTGATCGAATTCTATCGGAAAGCAGACCTGCTGCGTGAGGTGGATGGTTCAGGGGGCATCGACGATGTGTGGGAAGCATTGAAAAAAATCGTAGCAGATCTCGACTGAACCGCGCGTAAGTCGTCCCGGGATTCTAGCTGTCACCTGCGTGATTTTACACTTCGAGCGTGACGATCTACGCCCGCCTGTAGATAGCGTTTTTACCCGTTTCACGTTCCCTCGCCTATCGCCCCCGTGCTGCGGAAGAAACTCACGCACCGTACAGTGGGTATAATGAAGGTTGTGGATCACACAGATACGACCCATTGGCGACTCGTCCGCTCCGCGGCGGCCCGCGGCGCAGAGAACATGGCGGTCGACGCCGCAGTCCTGCAAGCCGTATGTGAGAAGAAATCCCCCTTCACGCTGCGTGTTTACGCATGGCAGCCCCCCTGCCTGTCCCTCGGCTACGCACAGCCTTTTCAGGACGCAGACATTTCCCGCCTCGACGAACTCGGCTGGGATGTCGTGCGCCGTCCGACGGGAGGACGGGCGATTCTGCATGCCGACGAGCTGACCTACGCGCTCATCGCGCCGGACAGCCATCCGGCTTTCTCCGGCGGCGTCCTGTCCAGCTACAGGAAATTGAGCGCCGCTCTCGTCCGGGCTCTTGAAAATCTGGGGCTGGACGTCGACGTATCCCCCGATACGGCCCTTCCCGAGGAGCAGCGCCAGGAACCGGTGTGCTTCCAAAGGCCCAGCGCATATGAAATCACCGTGCAGGGGAAAAAAATCGTGGGCAGCGCACAGCTTCGGCGCCGGGGAGCCGTTCTGCAGCATGGGACCATTCCCCTCGGCGGAGACATTACCAGAATTTGCCGGGGATTGAGGTACGACAACGAAGCCGCGCGTCAGGACGCAGTCCACGGTGTACGCATGCGATCAGCAACCGTCGAGGACATCTTGCACAAACAGGTGCCTTGGGAAACTGCCGTACGAGCCCTCACGCAAGGCTTCGAACAAGTACTCGGTTGGAAATTTTCCGAAGGAAATCTTTCCCCGCTCGAGTTGGAAACCAGTCGGACGTTGATCGAATCGCGCTACGATTCGCAGGAGTGGACGCGCCGGTTATAACCTCAAAATCGTCCGTCGTCTTGAAGCGGTTGCTCAGGTGTACAGATTAACAGTCAAACGAAGATTGAAAGTTCAAGGCGCTGCTGTGGCTTGTACGGTCGGTGTGGGGCTCGGCGCAGTCGAGGGGCGATTCGCCTCGTCCGTAAATATCACGTCCGAAAATCCCAGTGCGTGCAGAAACGAATAGAGGTAGTTTTCAGCGTTGATCGAGGCTTGCTCGAGAATGTTGTCGTCCAATGCAGCGCGAAGGATTTCCTCTTCGGCGGCCTGCCGGGCCGCCGTCTCGAGATTCACGTCCCCCCGCGTGAAGAAACCTTTCTCGCGATCGTAAATATAGGATTTGTCGTTATCCAGCGCGGCGACGAAGATTTCGGCTTCGGGAAGCACGATATAGACTCTTCCCAACTCGTCGATCCAGATGCTGTCCAGGTCGATCTTGTCCATGTCGACGCCGGCGATGACACTCCCGTGCGCCACCAGAAGGAGCCGGTCTCCGAAGAGAAAGCCGAACGGCCCCTGGCCCGTTTCGGCAACGATGATTTTCTCCAGCGAATAATGGATCGTCTCCAGGCGCGCCAGCGAACGCACCTCGCGCACGATGGTAACGGGATCGGGGATGATCGTCGGGGTGGGATTCATGATGCGTGCGATCTGGGTCCCGAGATCGTGGCGCAGATCGCTTACGGGTGCGGTAATGGCGCGGAAACCGGACACGATGGCGTAGCCCACCATGCCAATCACGAGGACGATCACGACGATCGTAATCCAAACGGCCGTCCTTTTCTGCACGCCTGAATTATAACCCAGCTGATTGCTTCTTGTATCCACATTGCTTCCAAGATACACTGAGGTTATGCACGTCATTGCCTTGACGATCGAGTTGAACCTGCCTGGCTGCTATTCACTGAAAGACAAACGCAGGCGCATCAAGCCCTTACTCAATCGTCTGAACCGCCAGTTCAACGTCTCCACGGCAGAGATCGATCACAACGACCGGCACAGCTCCACCGTCATCGCCTGCGTCGTCGTGAGCAACGATTCCCGACACGCCCAGCGAGTGGTGGCAAAGATTCCGGGCTGGATCGCCAGGTACCGTCCGGACCTGCAGGTCATCGATGAAATGCTCACCGTGCTTTAATCCCATCCAACCGGAGGCATGATGGATCTTGGATTGAAAGGAAAAGTCGCCCTGGTAACAGCGGCTTCACGCGGCCTGGGCCAAGCCGCCGCGACCGCTCTGGCGCAGGAAGGCGCCAGTGTGGCGATCTGCGCTCGAAGCGAGCAGTTGGAGATCGCCGCCAAAGAGATCGAAAGCGAGACTGGAGTCGAAGTCCTCGCCGTGCGTGCCGATCTCTGCAAGAAAGCACAAATCGATACATTGGTCGAGCAAACCCTGGCGCGCTTCAAACAGATCGACATTCTCATCCTCAACGCCGGAGGGCCGCCACCGGGTAACTTCCTCGACTTGCAGCCGATGGATTGGGAGGCGGCCATCCAACTGACCGTCATGAGTGTGGTCCGCCTGTGCTACGCCGTCGTGCCCCACATGCTGGCACGAGGTTCCGGCAGCATCGTCGCCACCCAATCCTATTCCGTCAAACAACCCATCGATCATCTCGTGCTCTCGAACTCGCTTCGCATGGCGGTTATAGGATTGATGAAATCATTGGCCAACGAGCTGGGGCCGAATGGAATCCGGGTAAACAGCATCAATCCGGCGTGGACCTGGACCTCAAGGGTAGAAAACCTCATGCGGGATCGGGCAGAGAGAAACGATACTTCCGTGGAACAGGAAGCTGCTCGCGTCACGCAGGACATACCACTCGGTCGCATGGGAACAGAAATGGAATTCGGACGAACGATAGCCTGGCTGGCATCTCCCGCAGCGTCGTTCGTCCACGGACACGCGCTCATGTTCGACGGGGGAACCGTTAAGGCGGCATTATAGGTCAGGTGTATAGATAAAGACGAATCACGCAGCGGATGCTGCGTGATTCTGAGAGAGAAACGCGGTTGCCAGCCAGCGATTCCAAAGG
>DAOUEE010000029.1:0-2547 GCA_034430695.1 Anaerolineales bacterium
GCAGGCTTTGGAATGTGGATATAATTGGGTATATCGGGTAAGAATTGGCTGGTTCGTACTGTCTCAAAGATCCATGGTTGGGATTTGGAGGTTGAAAATGCAATCATCCGGACTGCATCACGTTACATCCGTCAGCGCCGACATCGCTGAAAACGTCCGTTTTTACACGGATGTTCTGGGTCTGCGCCTGGTCAAGAAATCCGTCAACCAGGACGATGTGTCCGCCTATCACCTTTTCTACGCCGATAAAGTCGGGACCCCGGGCACGGACATGACGTTTTTCGATTGGCCCCACATCGGCCGGAACGTGCGCGGGACGGACAGCATCGTCGGCACCGCTTTTCGGGTAAGCAGCCGCCAGGCGCTGCAGTTCTGGCAAAAACGTTTCGAGGCATTGGATATCCAACATGCGGAAATTACGACCTTTGCCGGCCGACAACTGCTGCCGTTCGAAGATCCGGAAGGCCTGCGCCTGTATCTGGTCAACGATGAAGGAGACGATTTCGAAGGCGAGATCTGGCAGCGTCCGGACATCCCGGACGAGCACACCCTGCGAGGCTTTTTCGGCGTCATCCTTTCCGTAGCCGAGCTTCGGCGGGTATCGATGATTCTGACCGACATCTTGAATTTCGAAGAGGTCGAGCGAACGCGCTGGATCGATCAAAAATCGAACGCCGTGATCTTCACCACCCACCAGGACGGCGGTCCGGGATCCGAAGTCTGGCTGCTCGAGCAGCCGTTCCTGGGACGCGCCCGTCTGGGTGCAGGAGGAACGCATCACGTTGCTTTTCGCGTCGCGGACATCGAGACCCAGAAACAGTGGCGCCAACGCTTGTCGACCCGAGGTTTGTCCGTTACGCCGCTGATCGACCGTTTTTGGTTCAGCTCGATTTACTTTCGAATATCCAACGGAATCCTGTTCGAAATCGCCACCGACGGACCGGGATTCGCCATCGACGAGAATCTGGAATCGCTGGGCGAGAAATTGGTTTTACCGCCCTTCCTGGAGCAACGCCGTCGAGAAATTGAAGCCGATCTGACGCCGATCGGAGTGTGAGATTGCATGACGGACAACATGCACGCGGGACAGCCCATCCAACGGGTGGGTACGGACCTGGGAGATGCGAAAGTCGTCGTCATCTTGTTGCACGGCCGCGGGGCGGACGCCTTCAGCATGGTTCCACTCGCACGTCAGCTCGAGGTGGAGGGTATCCACTTCATCCTCCCGCAGGCCGCTTCAAACCGCTGGTATCCTCAATCTGCATTTGGCCCCATCGAGGTCAACGAACCCGATCTCTCCTTCGCCTTGGAGCGAATCGACACCCTGGTGCAGCAAGTGGTAGACGCCGGATTCTCGAAACGACAAATCGTGTTCGGCGGGTTCTCGCAAGGGGCGTGTCTGGCCAGCGAATACGTCGCCCGCAACGCAGACAGGTATGCAGGATTGTTCGTTTTCAGCGGCGCGCTGATTGGTCCTCCCGGCACACCTCGCGATTACCCCGGAACGCTGGACGGCGCGTCTGTTTTCATCGGCGGAAGCGACGTCGATCCATGGATCCCCAAAACCGCACTCGATGAGACAGCAGCCGCGTTCGAGCGTATGGACGCCAGAGTGGATTTTCGTGTGTATCCAGACATGGCGCATACGATCCATCAAGAGGAAATCGGTGTCGTGCGAGTCATGTTGAAAGATGCCGTCGAGGCAGCCGCAGCGTAAGACGCCTGGCATCACACTTCAACGAATCTCTTCTAGGCCACACCCAGCGTTGCAGCATTCCCACACTTCCGAACGAAACCGAATCCCACCAAGTACGATGTCAACCCACAGACGAACGGCAGAGGAAACACTGCTATAATCATGCGTTGCCGAGCTGGTTCCAGCCGGACGGAGCGCGCAAGCATGAATGTCGAATCCACAGATGAAACGGATCTGACCCGCGGGTATGTCACCGCTCTGCTCAGCGCGGCCATCCTGTCCACGACGGCGATCTTCATCCGCTATCTCACTTTGAACTTCGACCTGCCCGCCCTGGTATTGGCGTTCTGGCGAGCCGTCTTCGTCGCGCTGACGCTGCTGCCCATCCTGGCCATTCGGCGACGCGACCTGCTGCGCACCACCTCGAAGCATCGGGAATATCTCCTTCTCTTCGGCTTCATACTCTCGATTTTCAATGCGCTGTGGACCCTGTCGGTAGCCATGAACGGCGCAGCCATCTCTACGGTTTTGGCGTACAGTTCCGCCGCCTTTACCGCGCTGCTCGGTCGCTGGCTGCTTCAAGAACGTTTGGGATGGGGTAAAATCCTGGCCGTATTCCTTTGCATAACCGGCTGCGTCCTGGTGGCAGAAGCCTACGACGCCAACGCCTGGCAGAGCAACACGCCGGGGATTCTGACCGGGATACTATCCGGCCTTGCGTATGCCGTCTACAGTCTGATGGGGCGTTCCGCCTCACAGCGCGGGTTGAACCCATGGACCACGCTGTGCTATACCTTTTCCTTCGCGGCGGTCTTTCTTTTTGCATATAACCTGATCCCCGGTATCGAACT
>DAOUEE010000030.1:0-5368 GCA_034430695.1 Anaerolineales bacterium
GAAAAATAACGGCGTCGAAATGCGAAGGCAACATTTACCAATCCGATCATCACCGGCACTTCGATCAGCGGGCCGATGACCGCGGCAAAGGCCACGCCCGACCCGATGCCGAAGACCGCCACGGCCACCGCGATCGCCAGCTCGAAGTTGTTGCTCGCCGCGGTGAAGGCAAGCGTGGTCGTTTTGCTGTAGTCCGCACCAATTGCATGACCAAGGAAGAAGCTCACCAGGAACATCAGCACAAAGTAGACGAGCAGCGGGATGGCAATGCGCACGACGTCACCAGGGATCGTCACAATCAACTCACCCTTCAGGCTGAACATGACGATGATCGTGAAAAGCAGTGCCGCCAGTGTCAGCGGACTGATGCGGGGGACGAAATCGGCGTAGTACCATTCCTTGCCTTTCGATCGAACGAGGAACAAGCGTGTGAAGAAACCCGCCATGAAGGGAATCCCCAGATAGATGAACACGCTCTTGGCAATCTGGCCGATCGTGATGTCGACAATCGAGCCGCTCATTCCGAACCAGGTCGGCAAGATGGTAATAAATACGTACGCGTAGATGCTGTAAAACAAGACCTGGAAAATGCTGTTGAATGCCACCAGTCCGGCGGCGTATTCCGTATCTCCGTTCGCCAGCTCGTTCCACACGATCACCATGGCGATGCATCGAGCAAGTCCGATCAAGATCAAACCCGTCATGTATTCGGGATAACCGCGCAGGAAGATCATCGCCAGCGCGAACATCAAAATGGGTCCGATCACCCAGTTCTGCACCAGCGACAAAACAAGAACTTTCCAATTGCGGAATACATCGCCCAGTTCGTCGTAATGCACCTTGGCCAACGGAGGATACATCATCAAGATTAATCCAATTGCGATCGGGATGTTGGTCGTTCCGATGGAAACCGCGACGTTGAATGATTGCACTGTATCGGGGAAAAAGAAACCGATTCCAACGCCGACGACCATTGCCAGGAAGATCCACAGGGTTAAATAGCGGTTTAGAAAAGAAAGACCTTTACGGGTTGCTTGTGCCATCCGACCTCCAAATTGGCTCCATTGAAAATATCCATACAATGGAGTTCGTCAAAGGGTGAATTCCTTCAGTAGGGAAATGATCTCGCGAGCGATGTCGTCTCGTACCTTGCGAAAGTCGTCGATGTCATTCGTTTTTCCAGGATCGGGGAAACTGAAATGGGTTTTTTCCCCTCCTCCCAACCAAACGGGACATGCCTCTGCAGCTGCGTCGCAAAGGGTAATCACCAGGTCGAAATCTAACCCTCGAAATTCATCGATCGACTTCGATTTGCCATTATGCACGATCCCAATTTCCTCGAGTACGGATAAAGCCTTCGGGTGAACATTTCCAGATGGATTGAAGCCCGCGCTTCGCGCCTCCCAGCTTTCGCTCATTCGCGCATTGACGATGGCTTCTGCCATTTGAGACCGGCACGAGTTTCCCGTACAGAGGAAGAGCACTTTTCGCTTGGACATCAAGCAGTATCGAGCGCATCCACCAACCAGGTGGTCACCTCGGCTTTCGTCGGGATGCGCCCGGAACAGACGACCTTCTCGTTGACCACCAGCCCGGGCGTGGAGAGAATGTCGTAGCGCGTGATCTCGGCGTAGTCGGTGACTTTGCTGACTACCGCCTCGAGCGCCATCTCGTCTACGACGTTGCGGGCGATCTTCTCCACTTGCTTGCAGTTGGCACAGCCCGAGCCAAGGATTTTTATCGTAAGCATTCGCTTCTCCTTAATAAAATTATGGTGTGTGTTCGCTGGCGAGGCGAGGTGCATTTCTACGGCTCACCTGCCATAGAAGCCCGACCAATCCGGCCAGGAACAAAATCAGGTACAGCGCGACGATGCCCGTGCTGGTGCCGTCCACCCAGGCGCCATACATCAGTCCGGATAGTGTGCTGAACAGTGCCACCCAGCCCACGTACGTCCACGCCCTGGTGCGTCCGATAATGGCGGCGGTTATCAGAATGCTTTGCAGACTGAGTTCAGGATCGGAGATGAGATAGGCCAGCAAGGGCCCTCGATGCATACCGAGATTCAAGAACATCTGCGCGATGGGCACCTCAACGAGCGTGGGGAAGTACATGAATACTCCGAAAACCACGCCGACGAAATTCCCCAGGAGCGTATTGCTCCCGGCGACGAACTCGATCCATTCAGGCTGGATCAACTCGCGGACGACTCCGACGATAAACACGCCAACGATCAGCAGCGGAAATATCTGTTTGACGAACTTCCAGGATTCCCACAGAAAACTGCGGGTTTCCTCTTCGTCCAGTTGCGATCTGAGCATCCAGCCCAAAACGATGACAGAGACGAGTACGCCGAAAAACTTACCGGTCAGGGACAGGGTTACGCCACCGGAGTGAGGCGTCATGCCGAGTGCGGCAACGATCAGCGTCGAAGCGACCAATCCTGCCGACAACCAGGTCCAGCGGTTGAAACCGTCGTGGATGTTCTCGATTCCTTTCCAGGAGGCCACCCCAATCAGAATGAGCATGCCGATCAAGATCGCGCCCTGCGCAGTGACGCCCTCCTCCCCGCGGGCGGGGTCGAAGGGCACGAGGCGGCCAAGGAGCGACTGGAACGTATCAACGCCGCTGATGGGTAAATCGATCTGGATATAGCTCTGTTTGAGTGCGTCGATCTGAAAGGTGCCGACGACCAGCAGCACGACCAGCAGCAGCATGAATATGACCGCCGTCGGCCGCATGACGGCTTGTCCTGCGAACAGGGCGTCCGTGTCCTTGTCGTGTGCGGCGTCCTCTTTGCGGAAGATGAGCGCCATGATGATGCCCACGCCGATGCCGAAAGCCAGCGAAAGGAGCAATCTCGCAACAGCCAGATCCATGCCGATCACACCGCCGGTGTAGACCAGGGCCAGGATGTTGATGGCCGGCGCCACGAACAAGAATGTAATCGCCGGACCAATCCCCGCACCTTTCTTGTAAATTCCGGCAAAGAGAGGAATGACGGTGCACGAGCAAACTGCGAGCAAGAAGCCCGCTGCTGCTGCGGCAGGATAGGAGATGAATTTCGGAGTTTTCCGTCCAAGAAAACGTGTTACGGTTTCCTTGGGTATCGTGGCGGTCATCGCCCCGGCGATATAGAAAGCGGGCAGCAAGCACAACAACACATGTGCGGCAAGGTACGCCGCCAGATTGCCCAGACCACTGTTGAATAGTCCCAGGATGGATCCGATGATGTCCATTTTCACCTGCGAAGTCCGTTCAATGCCTCACTTGCTGCTGCAATTTCAAGCTCGCCTATCTCGCAATGGGGGCATTCACATTGATTTGAATTCGGGATCATGAGGGAACTCGCCGAGACGCCCACAGCGGCGCCTGCCGCCCGAATGATTTCGAGCACTTCCGGCTTTGCGAGCCGGTAGAAAACGTACTTTCCCTCGCGGCGGGATTTAATGATCTTCTTCCGGCGCAATATCATTAACTGCTGAGATATGGCCGCTTGCCGTAGGCCCAGAAGCGATTCGAGATGGCATACACACGCCTCACCGCTGCCGATGGCGAGTAGGATCTGTGCGCGCACCGGGCTGGCAATCGATTTCAAAAGATCGCAGGTTTTCTTCAGCGCTTTCATCGACTCCCTCATATTCAATAACGTGAATGCATTATATTATATATTCGAAAAATCGAATGTGATATTTGTCATATTTTAGAAGGGAATCGTAACCTCGAAGGGGGTAGATTGAATAAAAGCGTAATTAGCGGCTGCGGCGGTTGTGCCCAGGGCATGAATGCCAGCCAGGCGATATTACGATAGCGGATATGGACGTGACAGCTTGTGGTTATCGAAATCTAGAAAGCACGGTCGCCGGAGTGGGTTCGGTTTTCTTGTCAACAGCAGACAAATCGACGGGCAACGTCTCCCCCTCTTTAACAGCGCCCTGGTAGACGGCGACAGGGGTGCCTTCGGAGAGGAATTCTTTTTGCAAGAAGGCTTGTCCGAGCAGATACCCTTCACTATCCATTGCACAGGAAGTCACCGAGCCGATCATCTGCCCCTGGCGATCGACAACCGGGTCGCCGTAATGGGGCACGCGGACGCGCTTGGAATCGAATCGAAAACGTGCAACTTCGCTATCGCGTTCGGCTTCCTGTGCGAGGAATGCGCTGCGGCCGATGAACCAGGGCTTGTACGTCTTCACGTAGGAAGCAAAACCGGATGCGCCGATTCCCAGCCTCAATTCGCCGGCCAACTCGTGACCGTAAAGCGGCAGCCCGGTTTCGATGCGCAGCGAATCGCGCGCTCCCAGTCCGACCGGCTTGATCCCGAGCGGTTCGCCAACTTCGAGCAATGTCTTCCACAGGTCAACGCTTTTCTGGGGATGGACGAACAATTCGAAGGCAATCCGTTCGCCGGTGTAGCCCGTACGGCTGACGACCAAGTCGAATCCGCCGAAACTGCCCTCCATCAGACCGGTCCACGGCAGGTTTTTCAGCTGATCTGCCGTCTGAGGATCGCAACCCAAAGCCAAAAGTATCTTGCGGCTCTGCGGACCCTGCAGGGCGATATCCACGAGCATGTCGGCGCCCTCTTCAGGACGGCGCAAATTACGCAGCGTGCAATCCCTGCCGAAAACTTTCGCCCAGGGACGCGCACGATCGATTGCCACGCCGCCCTGTTTAACGGCATTCAACCAGGTCCAATCCTTGTCGTCGTTGCCGGCATTGACCACGAGAAGATAAACCGCCTGGCGCCGGCAGTAGATCATCAAATCGTCGATGACCTGCGCGTCCGGATCGAGGAAATGGGTATAGAGCGAGCGTCCCACGGCCAGGGAAGCGACGTCGTTCGCAACGACGCTGTCCAAGAAGGCGGCCGCTTGAGGACCTTCGATCTGGTATACGCCCATGTGACTCACATCGAACAGGCCGGCAGCCTGACGCGTGGCGCGATGTTCTTCGAGGACCGAAGTGTACCAGACCGGCATGTCCCAGCCGGCGAAGGGCACCATCTTGGCGCCCAGGGATTTGTGCACAGCGTGCAACGCCGTGGTTCTAAGCTCGTCGTTCTGCTCGGATAGAAATTCGAAATCCGGAAGGGTTTCGTCTCGCTGCCCCTCGAGAAACAAATCCCAGGGTTTGTCCGCGCCGTCCATCTGCCTGGATGTCTTCGGCAGCGACTCGGGACCCTCGAGCAGACGTACGACGAACGGCCCGGGTGATTTCTTCAACAGATCGTTCGCGTCGAGCGGGATGAACCCGTCGGACAAATCGCGCAGCCAGGTCGCGATGCGGTTGGCGCCTTTGCCGGGAACCGTCAGACGCCACAGCTGCGCGTCTTCGCCGCGTTCGAGAGCCGCTTCGACGTTTTCGT